>NZ_CEXQWX010000109.1:0-20504 GCF_982718395.1 Carboxylicivirga sp. | reverse complement strand
CCATGGCATCTTCAAAATCCATGGGCGCATAATCGAATTTATCTTTGTCAGCAAAATTGCGCTCTTTTAAAGCTACAATCTTCTTCATCAACGGATGTTCCAAGTGGAATTTCAAATCCGGGTTGTCTGTGAAAAAATTTGCCATTTTGTTTTTTATTTTGAGTCCCTTTCGGAAATCTGATCCAACAATAATTTAATTGTTAACGATTAACTATTAGTGGTCAGTGTTTAATAACTTATCACTATTCATTAATCACTAATCACTACTTCGTGTTCTGCTTATAGAACTTAATTAATTTTGGCACCACTTCACCAACATCACCAGTAATAGCGTAATCAGCAATTTTATTGATTGGTGCATTAGGATCATTGTTAATGGCAATGATCATAGACGACTCTTCCATACCGGCTGTATGCTGAATCTGGCCTGAAATACCACATGCTATATATAGCTTTGGACGTACAGTTACTCCTGTTTGCCCAATCTGACGATCGTGAGTTGCATAACCAGCATCAACAGCAGCACGCGACGCTCCTACTTCGCCACCAAGAACTTCGGCCAACTCTTGCAGTTGCGCAAAGTTCTCTTTTGAACCCACACCATAACCACCGGCTACGATGATGGAAGAGTTTTTGATGTTCACCTTCGACTTTTCCATGTGGCGCTCAATTACTTTCACCACCAAATCTTCAGGTTTTAATACTTTATCAACATCAATATTGTTGACTTTACCTTTGTAGTTAGCATCGTAAACCTCCTTCTTCATCACACCCTCACGAACTGTAGCCATCTGTGGACGACAATCAGGGTTAATAATAGTAGCAACAATGTTACCACCAAATGCCGGACGAATCTGGTACAATAGGTCTTCGTATACTTTTTTGGCTTTTTTATCTTCGTGCGGACCAATTTCCAATGATGTACAATCGGCTGTTAAACCACTCACCAAAGCAGAAGAGACTCGTGGGCCAAGGTCACGACCAAAAGTAGAAGCTCCTAACAAAGCAATTTGTGGCTTCTCCTTTTCAAATAGGTTAACAATTACACTTGTATGAGGTAATGTCGTATAAGGATCCAAACGCTCATCATCACCAATGTGAACCACATCAGCTCCGTATGGATACAATTCTTTTTCAATTCCTTTTAAGTTGTGGCCTAAAATTAATGCCTCCAACTTACAGTTTAACTGGTTGGCAAGAGAACGCCCTTTCGTCATTAATTCTAACGACACATCGGCTACTTTTCCCTCATCTATTTCGCAAATAACAAATACGTTGTTCATTTTTTCGAATTTAAAATTTAGTAACTAGTTTTTAGTCAGTGGTCAGTAGTACATAACTACTATCTAAACTCTACTGACTAACCACTAATTTAACCTATCGTGTGATTAGCAATTAATTCTTTCATTAATTCATCGATCTCGTCGTCGGCTGGTGTTATTTTTTTAGCCTCTTTAGCCTGAAAAACGACATTTTCGATTTTCTTAACTTTTGTTGGAGAACCAGAAAGACCTAACCAGTTAATATCCGTTTCAATATCGTTAACACTCCACTCTTCAATGTTAAGATACGGACGATCAGCTGTTAGATCGATATAGTCTTCTGTTTCGGCCTGACGCTCAGTAATTGTTTGCGCATGCTTGTACTTCATCAACAATTTAGCATTACGCGGACGACAATCTGGTGCACTTGCATTAACAGTGATGACACCTGGCAAAGGCATTTCTACCGTTTCAACTCCACGCTCTAAACGACGCTTGATGACAATTTTCTTTTTATCGGCTGAAAGTACCTCTTCTGCATATGTTACCTGAGGTAAACCAAGCTTTTCGGCCACCTGAGGACCAACCTGAGCTGTATCACCATCAATCGCCTGACGACCGGCAATAATCAAGTCACATTTTGCCATCTTTTTAATGGCACAAGAAATAGCATAAGAAGTTGCTAAAGTATCTGAACCTGCAAAAGCTCTATCTGTTAATAAAAAACCATTGTCCGCTCCTCTATATAGGCCTTCGCGAATAACATCGGCTGCACGTCCGGGTCCCATCGTTAAAATAGTTACTTCTGTACCCGGGTAGTTATCTTTTAATCTTAAGGCTTGCTCAAGAGCATTCAAATCCTCTGGATTGAAGATAGCCGGCAATGCCGCACGATTCACTGTCCCATCAGCTTTCATGGCATCTTTGCCTACATTTCGGGTATCAGGTACTTGCTTCGCAAGAACTACAATTTTTAATCCCATTGCTTCAATTTTTGGTAAAGAATTATTATCGGATGACAAATATATAAAATCGGTTCAATTAACAAAGAGAGTTATAAACACCTAACCTCCTTTACTTTATAATACTTTGTTTACATTTTAAATAATTAACACCTTTTGAATACCCAATTACCAATAAGATCATATCAACCACATTATCTGCCAATTAGCTTACATTACGAATTACTTTCGACCAAAATCAATCGCTTTTATCAAGCCTGAACAAAAATGAAGACGAATTGCTCTATTTAAAATGAATTTAAGTAAGTTTTAAAGTAAGGTATGAGTTACTAAAGCGACCAATATACTACAAAACTAAACATGTAGTCAATAATTAAATTTGAGTAAGATGAGGATCTATATTTTAGCGATATTAGTAATTATAGGAAAAGGAGTTATGGCACAGGATACAACAAAAATAAAACTCAACCCGCTTAATGAGGAGGAAAAACGAGTGATCATTCATAAAGGCACAGAATTTCCATTTACGGGAGAATACACGAACCATAAGGAGGAAGGTCAATACATTTGTAAACACTGTGACGCACCGTTATACAATTCAAATGATAAATTTGACTCGCATTGTGGCTGGCCAAGTTTTGATGATGAAATTAAAGGAGCTGTTAAGAGAGTGCCGGATGCAGACGGCAGACGAACTGAAATTGTTTGTGCACGATGCAATGGTCATTTAGGGCATGTTTTTATTGGTGAAGGTTTTACTGAAAAAAACACTCGACATTGTGTTAATTCCATCTCTTTGAAGTTTGTACCTAAAAAATAAGGTTAAACCTGGCAGAGAATAAGTTCTGCCAGGTTTAGAAACTGTTTAAATATTGTTTTTGAGAGTTAGTTTGGATGAATTAAGTTCTCAGATAAGGCAAAATTGATGCGAATAGCAACGCTATTTAAAGATTTTTTGCAGAAGTATGAGGGCTTAAGTCGCCAAAATAAACCAAAGGATAAAACTTAAACAGTTTCTTAATCTTACAATTTATTCTGCATCATATAACTGCTCATTATATTGATGTATTCCGTCAATTTTCTGTAATTGATTTTTTCAGGTATGTCATTAGGTGTGTGATAATCCTTGTGCAGTCCGGTATAAAAAACAGAAGTATCTGAATGAGGTCTGAAGCTTGCCTGGTCTGATGGAAACCCCATCAATAACAACAATAGTTCTGTATCAAATCGGCGAACTTTCAGAAAATCGGAGTTTTGCTGTGCGTATTTATCAAACCCCTTAACAAATTCACGACCATGTTTGCCTTGAGCTTTAGCAAAAATAACATCTTCGCAACTTTTACGATCACGTTTATTACGACCGATCATATCCATATTAATAACCAGTGCAACATCTTGTTTAATTGCCTTAGCGAAATGGCGTGAGCCATACAATCCTTGTTCTTCGGCATCAAATAAACAAAAGTAAATTGTGTGTTCAGGCTGATAATTGGCTTTCTTCAAGCTCTTAGCGATCTCTATTACTGCAGCTGTTCCTGAGGCATTATCGTCTGCACCAGGATAATAGTCTGTAAGCTGATCCCCTTTTATTTTCCTTGAATAAAGAGAATCTACATGATCGTAGTGAGCACAAAAAACAACAGTCGGTTGTTCTTTTTGACTTCCTTCAATCTTAGCAATAACATTTCTATACTTTTTACTGATCAGTGAATCAGGCTCTTCATTTAACCTCAATCTTTTAATAGGTTCTGCGTTAGCTGCAATCAGTTCAGATATGCTTTTTTCACTTGCAACCAGTACATTTAAATGTTCAAAACCTTTTAAATAAGCATCGCACTCTGCTTTATCATGTGCATAATGCAAATAGTTAGTCAGAACAAATACTTCCTGTGCACTTTTTGCCGCTTTTAAACTTTTGAGGTTTATTTTAAAACGTTTCTTTTTTTTGTTGGACATTAAGAGCACATATTCTTTTTTGCCAGTCTGTTGATATTCATCTTGAACCTTCTGCATCCCTTCTTCAAAAGTATCGGCATACAACTTGACAAAAACACTACTTTCTTCTTTCCTATTCTGGTCATCACTCTCGACCAGTTCAATTAAAGCATCTTCAACCCAATGGGATTTTTTGTTTATATGGGCCACAAGGAAAGTATCTATACCATTCGATAAAAATGAAGGCTTCGCTATGGTTCTACTTCTTGAGAAATCCTGATAATAGTGAGTGGAATCGGTAAAAGCACTTAATCCCGCCGAAACAAATTCATTCGCAATGTAATCAGCAGCCTTTTTACCTTCTTCCGTACCTGCAATTCGACCATTTAACTCTTCAGAGGCAAGATAATATATATGTTTCTTAATTGATTGTTCGTTAATTTGAGCATAAACGGAGTGGAAACATAGAAATATAAACACCTGCAATGTGCTATGTGTGATTAGCTTTCTCATTATTAAGATTATTAATTTAGGTTACACTGATAATTTATAGTGTGTACTAAATTAACAATCCGAACTAATTGTGAACTCTATACCTTCCTATTTATAATTATTCTAAGGCAAATATCTGTTAATTATGTACGATGAAATTATAGTAATTATATGTGGATTATGCCCTCTTTTTTAGTTCGCAGCAAACTTTATGCTTATTGTTGTTTGAACACAATTCATATAAAGGACAATATTGCGGTAAATAGTCACACATTTCGATGTCCACAATTTGATTATTAATGGGAAACACCTGATGATTGAGAGCATGACGGAGGTGACCATATTTAATATGATTGGTAACACTTTTCTCGAAAATAGGATTTAAGCCGTGTGCATTATAAACAGCCGTAAAACTTCTGACGACAACTTCGGCCTCTGTATCGGTCAGATAATCAACTTTAGGAAAAAAGAACTGTTCCATCCCAAACAATTCGCCCACCTTAATTCCGTAATGATTATCGTTATGATACAAATCAAAATCAGTTCCCTCTGTTGTTTCGAAAAAACTCTCAAGGTTTTTACCCGACCGCATCCTAAGCTCTTCTAGATCCTCCAACAAGTATTTAATATACTTCTTCATCAGACATAAAATTTAACACCCTTTTCCCTTCAACGTAAAACAAACCTTTGCAGTTACAAAAAGATGTGATTATTAACTAATTTTCAGATATTTAGTTCCATTTTCCATGCCAAAGTCAAATAATTGTATTTAATTGATGATTGTTAACATCCTTTAATGCACTAATCTTAACTTTGAGGTTTTAAAATCGCATTGATGCTTGTAGACTTATTTGTTCCTTGTTTTATCGATCAGATGTTCCCTGATACAGCCTGGAGTACAATTAAATTGTTGGAAAAAGCCGGTTGCGAAGTGAACTATAATCCTAATCAAACTTGTTGCGGACAACCATTATATAATGGTGGCGATATAAAACGTGCAACAAAACTTGCTGATAAATTTATTACTGATTTTCCTTATGAACGGCCTATAATAACACCTTCAGCCTCTTGTGCCGGATACATTCGAAATCATTATTCTAATATAGTTGATGAAAACAATGCGGAAAGGCTTAAAAAAAACACATTTGAACTTTGTGATTTTTTGGTAAATCAACTTAAGGTCGATGAATTCAATGCCTGCTTTCCGAATAGAATTACTTATCACGATGCCTGTTCTGCTTTACGTGAATATGGCATTAAAGATGAGCCTCGCCAATTATTGAATAATGTTAAAGGAATTGAACTTATAGAAATGCCTAATCGTGATCAATGTTGTGGTTTTGGCGGAACTTTTATGGTGAAATATGCTCCTATTTCAACAGCAATGACACAACAAAAGGTTGAACTGGCCATATCAACAGGCGCAGAATATATTGTATCCTCTGAGGCTTCATGCCTGCTTAATATTCAAAGCTATATTAATGCACAAAAGTCACCAATTAAAACCATTCATATTGCTGACATTCTTGCAAGCAACTTGTAATTCTATTTAGTTCTTGCGAGTATACTTTGGGTAAGTATTCGATAGATCTCTTCAAGTTCTGGTTTATTTTGCAATGAATTAAGATGCTTTGAGATAATCTTTTGGTCATTTCGTGAAGCCGGTCCTGTTTGTGTTTTTGACGGTGGTAAAGTCATTACCTTATTAGCCGTTTCGGCAATTAATGGTTTTAGCAGTTCAAATGACAAGCCACTTTCAATTAATGTCTCTTCTGCCAATCGATACATATGGTTTACAAAGTTACAAGCATAAACAGCTGCAATGTGTAAATCACCTCGTTGTTTGGAACTGGCCCTTATTACATTCATACTAATCTGCTTTCCCAGTTCAAATAGCTTTTCAGCATTCCACTCAATATTGGCCTCAATCAATACCGGAACATGGTCAAAATCAATATCACTATCCTTAGTAAAGGTCTGAAATGGATAAAACACACCGTAATTTTCGAATCGACTCAGGCTACTAATACCTATGCTTCCAGCCGTATGAGCAACAATCCCGCTTACATTCGGCATATTATTAACAACATCTGGTAAAGCATCATCACTTACAGAAATGATGTATAAATCAGCCAGGATATCCAATTGTGAAAAATCAGTTATTGGCTCTGCATTCACGATAACTGCCAACTCATGAGCATTCTTCAATTGTCGGCTAAGCACCTGTTTTATTTTATGATTTTGTTTAAGCAACGCTTTAGTTAAATGTGTTGCCACATTTCCTGAGCCTATAATAACTATATTCATGTGTTTGATTTTTCATTTAGTCGTCTCATGGAAGTCTTGATGAGTTTCAATCATTCTTGTAAGTTTTTTACGAAGATATGAAACATCAGGCATCTGTTAAATCGATTTAAAACAAAAGACAATAGTTAAATAAGTTATCTACTTTGATAATAAAAGTAACATTCTTAAAATTCAATCATTAAGCCAATCGTGGGCAGCACTGTCCCCGATGTTGTATTTAATTCTTTAAGAGCATAACGTTGTTCTTCAATCGGATCTCCCGGATTGATTATTATGGGTTGATTATTTTCATCTAAAACCTGTATTAACTCAGGTGCCTGTTGAGCTTGCTTGTTATACAAATTCTGAATATCAACGTAAAAGCCTAATGTCATTTTATTAAGATACCAGGTTTTGTCTACCCGCAAATCCAATTGATGAAAACTATCTAAACGCTTTGTGTTAAACTGCGAATAGTCGAGATATTGCCTGTTCTGAGCATCCCAGGCCAGCACTAATGAAGATTTATCGAAATCGTAAGGTGTAAATGGTAATCCACCAACAAATCGCCACTTAATTCCCAAATCCCAGTTTTTACCTAAGTTTTTATTCCCTGTGAAAGTAAACAGATGGCGACTGTCCCACGATGAAGGAACAAATATATCTTCCCAGTTTGTAAACTCGCTCCGAACATAAGTATAAGCTGCAATCAGATTAAGACCTTTAGTTGTGCGGGTTCTCACTAACAATTCAGCTCCATACGCTTTCCCCCTGGATGTTGAAGTTACTTCTTCATCACCAAAAATACCAAAATCGCCCCCTTTACTTGCCATCGAAATGGAGTCCTGAATTGAGAATGGATAATCATCATATTCTTTGTAAAATCCTTCGAGTGTAATACGAGTTCGTTGATCAGGTCTGAATTCCAGACCTCCAACCAGATGATCTGAATATAAATATTTCAAACCATTCGCTTTATTCACCAGTTCTCCGTCATTACTGCGATATCCCATTGTAGTATAAGCTGGATTTTGATAGTAGCGTCCAACATTCATATTAATGTACACATCAGGCAACAACTTATAGGAAGCTGCTAAACGCGGACTAAACTGATCCGGAAGATTATTCATCTTCGAAGAATAATTGTTGGCATCCATTCGCAATCCTGCTGATAAGGTCAAACGATTATTAAAAAATGGATGTGAAACCGAACCAAATACAGACCATTTTATGAAGTCTAATTCAGATGAATAATTAATTTCGGTTGGTTCATCATCTTGAAAGACTTTATTATAGGTATCATTAAAGTATTGAACATACTGAGCACCAAACCCAACATTTATTGTAAAATCGTTGGGTCGAGCAGTATATTCAACTCTAAATTTATTTTCGATTTCATCAGAGGAATAATCCGTTAACAAATTCTCTGGAATTTCAATATTGTCCTGATATTTGTATGCCTCATTATTTAAATGATTTCTACTGATAAAAAATGACAGATAGCTTTTCTCGAAATAATGTTTGTAAGCGGCTCCAATGGTATAGTTCCATTGATTATTGACGGGCAGGTAGTCAAGGATATAGTTATTTTCTTCTGTTGGCTCAGCATTTTTATTCAGCTTAAACCGGTCGATGGCGCCTACACCAAGAAAGGTAATTTCATTTTTTGCATCTATTCGTGTTCTTGTTTTAAATTGAAAATCGGTAAATGTTGGCAAAAATGGCAAACCTAGTGCATCAAACAAAAATTGAAGGTAAGATCGTCGAACCGAAGCAATCATGCCAGTTTTATCACTCAAAGGTGCAGTTGTTGTTAATGAAACTTCTGATGCTCCAACACTTCCTTTAAAACGTGGTTTTTCTTCCTTCACATCAATCTGTTTGAATTCGAATACTGAACTCAGAGCATTTCCTTTAGATACAGGAAATGCACTTGAATAAAAATCAACCTCACGAATAAAGTCTACATTAAGTATTCCTACTGGTCCTCCAGATGCTCCCTGAGTTGTAAAATGATTGAGATTTGGAATTTCTATACCATCTATAAAAAAACGGTTTTCTGATGGTCCTCCTCCTCGAACAAACAGATCATTACGAAATGTACTGGCACTTCCAACTCCAGGAAAGGATTGCAACACCTTTGAAATATCCCGATTGGCTCCTGCACTTTTTTCGATCTGATCAATACCAATTCGTCTTAAAGACACAGGTGCTTCGGCTTTTACAACGTACGGGGACGCGGTAATCTGGATTTCATCTAATGCTTCAGCTGAACTCTCAAGGAATAATTCAATATAATTACTTCGTATTTGTGAGACATTAATCTCCTCGGTTATTATTGGCTTATAGCCAAGCGAAGACAGTTGTAAACGCACAAAACCCGCTTGTACATTTTCTAGTTCAAACCGTCCTAATGTATCAGTAATAGTACCTGTGGTTGTTTCATATATTAATACATTGACGAAAGGTATTGCCTTATTGGTGTATGCATCTTTTACTAAACCTGTAACCTTACCTCTTTGAGCGAATAAAATGCTTGTCCATATCAGAAGAAATAAAGTAATTAATACACGTATCATTTGTTGAATTATTGAGGTTTATGATTAAACACAATGTCAGCTAAATAGTTTACTCATTCATTAACAATGTTTGATATAACTTTCTTTTCTTTTGATGACAACGCTCATTTATCAATGGCGTAACAATACATAGTTTAGCGCATTGAGTTGAAATCTAGTTTTTTTGTTACCTTGCTGTTACAATTAAAATCAATGAATCGAAAATCTTTATTCCGACAATTTTTAGTTTGGCGCTTAAGACATGTTAGTAATCGCCAGTTTATGATGATTCTAAGCATTTTGGTTGGTATTGGGGCTGGTCTGGCTGCTGTCATCATAAAAAATTCGGTTCATTTTATTAGTGACTTGGTTCATCAGGCCACACAAAGCAGCAAAGGATATTTATACCTGATTACGCCTTCCATTGGTATCTTTTTATCAGTGCTCTTTATAAAGTATGTTATTAAGCGACCTGTTCGGCATGGTATCCCCAATGTGCTTTATGCTATTTCGAAAAACCAGGGGCAAATGAACCGGCATAATATGTTTTCATCAATTGTCACCAGTGCTTTAACGGTAGGTTTCGGTGGAAGTGTCGGACTGGAGGGGCCAACTGTTTCAACAGGTGCTGCTATTGGCAGTAACATCGGACAGTTATTCCGTTTGAATTATCGTCAGATAAAACTTCTTCTTGGCTGTGCATGTGCCGGAGCTATGGCTGCTATTTTTAAAGCTCCGATCGCTGCCATTGTATTTGCCCTTGAAGTGATTATGCTTGATTTAACTTTGGCATCCCTGGTACCTATTTTAATGGCTTCAATTTCAGCGGTTGTCACTTCTTACTTATTTATGGGTCAGGAAGTAGTATACCCTTTTGATGTTACACAAACATATGAATTAAAAGATTTGGCATATTATATTGCCTTAGGAATAATAGCCGGGTTTGTTGCAACTTATTTTACCCGCATATATATACTGATAGAGCAATGGTTCGAAAAGTTTAAGAAGAGTAGAATGCGCCTGTTAGTAGGCAGTTTATTATTGGGCTCCTTGCTGTTCTTTTTTCCATCGCTATACGGAGAAGGATACGAAATTGTAAATGCAGCGATGGCCGGAGATACAACACACGTATTTAAAGATTCAGTCTTCGCTTTTCTATCTGATAACTTTGTTGCGCTAACTTCATTTCTAAGTCTGATTATATTACTTAAAGTAGTTGCAGCTTCGCTAACTTTCGGAAGCGGCGGTGTTGGTGGTATTTTTGCTCCAACACTATTCATGGGAGCTAATACGGGTTTATTATTTGCCACAATTGTCAATAAACTTGGTTTTCACCAATTGCATACTCCTAACTTTGCCCTGATTGGTATGGCAGGATTAATTGCAGGCGTGCTTCAGGCACCACTTACAGGCATATTTCTAATTGCCGACCTATCAGGAGGATATGAAATGTTTTTACCATTGATGATAACAGCAACGGTCTCATTTGCAACCACCAAAACATTTGAAAAACACTCTGTTTATACTCACCAGTTAGCCAAACGTCGTGAGCTTATCACTCACGATAAAGACCACGCGGTTTTAACTATGATGGAGGTTAAAAACTTGATTGAAACGGATTTTGCTAAAATTAAACCAGATGCGACACTTGGTGATTTGGTTGAAGTCATATCCGAAGCACACCGTAACCTATTCCCTGTTGTCGACAGTGAGGGGCAGTTACATGGTATGATTAAAATGGATGATATTCGCAAAATCATCTTTAAACCGGACCTATACGAAACAACGCTGGTAAAAGATTTGATGTATATGCCAGAATATTACATCAGTCCTGACGACACCATGGAAGACCTTGTTGAAATGTTTCGTAAATCGAGTCGCTTTAATATTGCTGTGATTGATAAAGGAAAATACCTTGGATTTATTTCAAGGGCCAATGCGTTTACTGCCTATCGCAACCAATTAAAGATGTTCTCTGAATAGCTCTTATAATTCCTCCGTTTCTTTTGCTATCCTACGTCTCTCCTGTTCGACAAGAAAATCGTTCAGAATACGCTCCACTTCATCAAATCCACTCGTTTCCATCAACTGTGCCCGCAACTGCACGGCACCGGGGAAGCTATTTGTATAAATTTTAAAGAATCGTTTTAAAATAGCCCAGGGCTTAACACCCTGCCATGTTTTTGAATACAAACCAGCATGTAAACGTAAGGCTTCTATCCGCTCTTCCATGGTTGGTAAGTAAGCTGGATTGTAAAACCATGGGTTATGAAAAATACCACGACCAACCATCACGCCATCAACACCAAACTCCA
Organism: Carboxylicivirga sp.; assembly: GCF_982718395.1. Taxonomy (NCBI): domain Bacteria; kingdom Pseudomonadati; phylum Bacteroidota; class Bacteroidia; order Marinilabiliales; family Marinilabiliaceae; genus Carboxylicivirga; species Carboxylicivirga sp. Next base: position 8,694 of record NZ_CEXQWX010000109.1, on the reverse strand, counting down.
TTACCTTATCCAATGATTCTTCAATTGACATCACGTCACCATTACCCAACAACTTTATATCTGGATTAATGTCATTTCGAAGTTGTACTGATTTACTTATCTCATTCCAGTCAGCTTCTCCTTCAGACATCATTTTCTGGATTCGCCCATGAACAATTACGGCATCAGCTTCTGAATGAAGCAGGTTTGAAATCCAAGATTCTGTCACAACCGACTTAAAACCAACCCTTGTTTTTACACTTAATGGTAAATCTGATGCTTCGTGAACTGCAGTTATGATTTCACGAGCTAATTCAGGAGTATTGATCAAAGCTGAGCAAGCACCTTTTTTAATGATGTTCTTCATCGGACAGCCCATGTTAATATCAATACCGTCAAAATCAGTTTCTTCGGCAATATATCTGGCTGTTTTATAGAACTTCTCTGGATCGGTACCCCATATTTGTGCAACAAGCTTAACATTATCCTTCCTTACTAGCTCTAACTCACTGGCGTTAACGTGAAAGCGGTGAACCACTTTATCTTTCCCAACCGGATGACAAAATCCGTCAGTGGACAAAAATTCACTGAACAACAAATGAAGATTACCTGGACTGGATAATCTTAAAACAACTTCACGAAACACCGTATCTGTAACATCCTCCATTGGCGCCAATGCCCAAATTGGCCCATTAGCATCTTTCCAGTAATTATCCTTGTTTGTCAAAACCTTTTCCCCCATAACAATCACACCATTATTCAAATAAACCTTCATCGCGAATTACCATCAATACAGATGACTGCGAAACAATAATATACTTTTCCTTTTTATACTCAATTTCATAACCCCCACTTTGAAGATAAATGGCCAAATCTCCTTCTTTCGGTTGCAATGGCACATATTTCACGGTCTCATCTTTCTTTTTCCAAGTCTCATCCTCATCCGATGCTGCTGGTATTGGATATCCTGGTCCAACCTTAACGATATAACCACTGTGTACCTTTTCTTTTTCATGAACACTTGGTGGCAAATACAGCCCTGATTTTGTCTTACTCTGTGGCACACGTGGTTTCAATAAAATTCTGTCTCCAACCAGAATAAACTTCTCAAGTCCTTTATCATCTATACCTAACGACATCGTAATATTTGTTTTTAGGCTGCAAAGATATTAAATTGTCCATAAAATCTTACAAAATGCGTTTGCAGCTATGCTGCGCCAAACGTTAGTTTGCAAGTGATTAACTTTTTTTAACAACACTAAATATCAGAGTTTTATTGAATTGCCAAATCCTTTTTTATACATTTGTTGACAACTTTTTAGCAGATAGTAGAACTCTCTACACAGCTCTCAAAGAAAAAGTAGATATATTAAATGAATTAGATATCATTGATCTAATCATTTCAACCTATAACCTAGAGTGATTATGAAGCCAAACATGAACGAACGCAAGCTTCGCAAAATCGAAGATGAACAATGGAAGGAGCTAACATTTACCGATAAAAGGTACGAAGTTAGTAACTATGGTCGCATCAAGAGTTATTGCTACGATAAAGTTGATGGGCGCATTGTTAAACTTGGTAATATTAAGGGCTTTTTTAACGTTAGTTTACGCGTAAAAGGACAGAAAAAATCTTTTCTGGTTCACAAGTTGACAGCAGAATATTTTGTTGAAAAAACAGCAGAGGATCAGGATGTTGTTATACATCTTGACTGGAACAAGCAAAATAACTACTATACCAACCTGCAGTGGGTTACAAAAGCTGAAAGTTACAAGCGTATGCACAAGGTATTGCAGGAAGCCCGCAAAAAAGCAGGTAAAGTTGTTACCAGTTCGAAATTATCTACGGACGACGTTGCCGTTATAAAAGGGATGCTTGAGAAAGGTGTAAAACAAAACCTGATTGCTAAATTATTTTGTGTAAGCGAAATGCAAGTGAGTCGTATTGCCCGAAAAGAGAATTGGGCAGAAATAGAACCTAAAATGTAATCTACATTTTTTAAAATATACGGAGGGGGCCAATGCCCCCTCTTTTTGTATCTGATGATTCAACACCTTACAGATTATAAGAATAATCATCGCCATTCTTAAGATTCGTTAAAAATAACTTCCAGCAACTCTTACTCCTTTTATTTGTATTACTTTTGTGCCCGTTATGAACAAACTCAATCGAATCATAGGGAAAATCTTAATTTGGCGTGTCAAAAATATCAGCCAAAAGCATTTCATTCTTTTGCTAAGCCTCATGGTTGGAGTTTTTAGTGGCCTTGCAGCGGTAACACTTAAAAACACTGTACATTTCACACACCATTTATTAACGGAAAACTTTACGCTGGAAAATCGCAACTATTTGTACCTGGCGTATCCAATGATTGGTATTCTACTTACAATCCTAATCATTAAATTCTTTGTGAAAGATAGTCTGGGACATGGTGTTAGCAAAATACTATATGCCATTTCAAAGCGAGGTGGTCATTTAAAAAGCCATAATAATTACTCATCTATAGTCACCAGTACTTTCACTATCGGATTTGGAGGTTCGGTTGGAGCAGAGGCACCGATTGTGCTTACAGGTGCTTCTATTGGTTCTACACTGGGACGATTATTCAGGATGAATTATAAAACCATTATTCTGTTAATGGGTTGTGGAGCAGCAGGTGCGATTGCCGGTATCTTTAAAGCTCCTATAGCCGGATTGGTTTTTACACTTGAGGTAATGATGCTGGATTTGACCATGGCTTCAATTATTCCTCTCCTGATATCTGCCATCACTGCATCGACCATCGCTTACTTTTTTCTTGGTAAGGGAGCCGAATTTGCATTTACGCTGGAAGCTCCGTTTCACCTGAATAACATCCCTTATTACGTACTGCTTGGTATCTTAGCCGGATTTATATCACTGTATTTTACCCGCGGTATAATGAATACCGAGAAACAATTCGGCAAATTAAAAAATCCATTTAGTAAATGGATCGTCGGAGGTTTATCATTAAGCTTGTTGATCTTTTTATTCCCTCCACTATATGGTGAAGGTTATCAAACTATCATTGCTTTATTGAACGGTAATAGTCAGGCCGTGATGGGCGAAAGTTTTTTTTATGGCTGGCATGAAAATGTCTGGGCATTAATTGCCTTTCTGGTACTGCTGATCATCTTTAAAGTTTTTGCAACCGCTGCAACTACGGGAAGTGGTGGAATTGGTGGTATTTTCGCTCCCACATTGTTTATGGGAGGAGTAACTGGCTATCTATTTGCTAAAATCATTAATACACTTGGCTTTTCAGAGGTTCCATCATCGCATTTCACATTGGTAGGTATGGCTGGCATGATGGCCGGTGTGATGCATGCGCCACTGACAGCTATCTTTCTGATCGCTGAGATTACAAATGGTTACGGCTTATTTATTCCATTGATGATCACAGCAACGATCGCTTACCTAACCATTATGTATTTTGAGCCTCACTCACTTTATACTAAACGCCTAGCACAAAAAGGTGAATTGATTACTCATCATAAGGATAAAGCGGTACTGACATTAATGCGATTGGAAAAGGTGTTGGAAACAGATTTTAAATGTATCTATCCGGAAATGACCCTTGGTGAATTGGTTAAAGTAATTTCAACTTCAAAACGCAATATTTTCCCGGTTATCAATCATAAAGATGAATTGCGAGGTATTGTATTGTTGGATGATATCCGCGAAATAATGTTTAATAACGATTTGTATCATGAAACAACCGTTGAGGAGTTGATGTCCATTCCGCCGGCTATGATTGAGATTGATGAAAACATGGATAAGGTAATGCGTAAGTTTGAAGAAACAAGTGCGTGGAACCTACCGGTAGTGAAAGATGGTAAATATCTTGGGTTTGTTTCTAAGTCAAAGATATTTTCGGTGTATCGACGTGTGTTGATTCATTATTCTGATGATTAATTGAGTTCTGAGTTTCGTGTTTTGAGTTAAAGAGTTTATTGGCTTGACGATTTAACAAATAAACACTGGTACATTCCCCCCATCAACAAATATTTCTCCCAAGTACTTTTTATGAGCTTTGAACGGTTTAAAGATGAAACGAGTCATCACCATACCTTTCAAAGCACAGATATAAAACAGTTAGTGAGTATCATGTGACCTTTGGAAACATATCCAAAACACATGAATAATATCAACTCTGTATTATATCATTTTTGCATCTCGTAAAAAGTTATAAACTGCAATGTTTTTTTTATCAGCTGGTTCACGTAAATTTGTGACCCCTGACAAAAAACAAGTCACTGAATATTAGGCCCAAGTGGAATGATCTTCAGTTACAAATTGACAACGGTCAGTTTTAAAATGAGAGAAATAATGTAATAAATAACAATAATTAATCAGTATTAACCACACATGCCCCATAGCGGACTATGTGTTTTGATACTCACACCTTAATAATTATATCAGATAAGATGAAACGAGCCATAAGAAAAGTTTCTCACACACGAGGATGACAAAATTGGCGAGTTCCATGTGACAAATAAAAATCTAATAATAGACACATGAAAAGAGATACTGTAATTTTCGATCTAATTGAGAAGGAATACGCTCGCCAGAAAGAGGGTATTGAGTTAATTGCTTCAGAGAACTTTGTGAGCGAGCAGGTGATGGAAGCTCAGGGTTCATGTTTAACCAACAAATATGCCGAAGGATACCCTGGCAAACGTTACTATGGTGGTTGCCAGGTGGTAGATCAAACTGAGCAATTGGCCATTGATCGTGCCTGTGAGTTGTTTGGTGCTGAATATGCTAACGTACAGCCTCACTCGGGTGCTCAGGCTAATGCCGCTGTATTTTTTGCAGTATTAAAGCCAGGTGATACCTTTATGGGTCTTGACTTGGCACACGGTGGTCACTTAACACATGGCTCGCCAGTTAACTTCTCAGGCGTAACCTACAACCCGGTTTGCTATCATGTTAAAGAAGATACCGGATTGGTTGATTACGATGAGATGGAAGCTATTGCTCGTGAGCATAAACCTAAAATGATCATTGCAGGTGCTTCGGCATACTCGCGCGAGTGGGATTATGCACGTATGCGTCGTTTAGCTGATGAGATTGGTGCTTTATTACTTTGTGACATGGCTCACCCTGCAGGATGCATTGCCAAAGGTCGCTTGAACAATCCTGTTGAGCACTGTCATATTGTAACAACTACTACTCACAAAACTTTACGCGGACCTCGTGGTGGTATGATTTTAATGGGTAAAGATTACGAAAACCCATTTGGTTACAAAACACCAAAAGGAGAAACCAAGATGATGAGTGCTGTATTAGACTTCGCTGTGTTCCCAGGTCAGCAAGGCGGACCATTGGAGCATGTAATTGCTGCTAAAGCTGTTGCTTTTGGTGAGGCGCTATCTGATGATTTCGCAACTTACGTTGACCAGGTACGTTCTAACGCTCAGGCGATGGCTGATGAGTTTGTGAAGCTTGGTTACAAAATCATTTCTGGCGGTACTGATAACCACTTGATGTTGATTGATCTTCGTACCAAATTCCCTGATATTTCAGGTAAAAAAGTGGAGAACACTTTAGTAAAAGCAGATATCACCATCAACAAAAACATGGTGCCATTTGATACGCGTTCACCGTTTTCTACATCTGGTATCCGTATAGGTACTTCGGCCATTACTTCTCGTGGTTTAAAAGAAGATGAGATGCGTACCATCGTTGGTTTAATTGATGAAGTAATCTCTAACATCGACAATGAAGAAGCAATTGCTGAAACACGCAAAAAAGTGAATGCTTTGATGGCTGACAAACCAATGTTCGCATGGTAATATAGCTAATAGCCGCCAGAATGCTACACTTATAGCTGTTAGCGATTTATATAACGCTTAAAAAAGTTGTTAGATATTAGATCACTCACTGATAGAGGCTAGTGTTAAATCTGGTATCAGACTTTGGGTTAATTAGAAAATCCCCCTCTCCCTGCGGGTATCTCCCCAAGGGGAGAATGTTGGAATTAACGAATCTTCCCTTTGGGGAGGTGCCGATAGGCGATGGGGGCATACAGATTAATTATAGTTAATTCGAGGCTAGCGATTTACATGATGGTTAACTTATTATATAGAGCCGCTTTCGTTGGAGAGCGGCTTTTGTTATAGTAAGGATGCGATCTTTATTTACATTGTGCTCATAAAGATCGCATCCATTTTCGTCTTATCTTTAGACACCAAAATGAATAAACATGTCAATTGTTGATGCAGCGCTACTCATCCTTGCGGGGCTCTTTGCCGGTTTTATCAATACGCTTGCAGGAAGTGGTTCATTAATCACTTTACCCCTGCTTATGTTTTTAGGTTTATCGCCTCATCAGGCTAATGCCACTAACCGGATAGCTATCTTTTTTCAGAATGTAGTAGCAGTACGCAATTTTAAACAACAGGGTTTGATTAATTACAAAAGCAGTTTATTTTTGGTGATTCCGGCTTTATTGGGTTCGATTATAGGTGCTTCCATTGCGGTTACTATCGACGAAAAAGTACTTAACCTGTTCATTGGCTCTCTTCTGTTTGTTATGTTTTTTGTGATCCTTTTTAAACCCGATAAATGGGTAAAAGCACAAGCCGGACAAGTGAATGAAAAACCAGCGATCTGGCAAATCATCATTTTCTTTTTTATTGGTGTATATGGTGGTTTTATTCAAGCTGGTGTTGGTTTCTTTTTATTGGCCGGACTGGTATTAGGAGTTGGTTATGATTTAATAAAAGCCAATGCTATCAAAGTTTTTATAGTACTTGTATACACTGCTGTGGCCTTAGGTATTTTTATTTGGTCGGGGCAAGTTAACTTCTTATATGGTATTATATTGGCGGTTGGTAATGCCAGTGGGGCATTTATTGCTTCTAAATATGCTCAGCAAATTGGAGTTAAGTATATCCGTTATATCTTATTGGTTACTGTATTTGTGGCTGGCGTAAAGGTGTTGTTTTTATAATGCTCGGTGATTAGTGCACTGTACGGTACTTTACTCTCCTCAGTCTTGCACAACATCTTTATTTTGGTTTTAGTAAAAGCACCAATTGCAAATTGGCGCAAGCGAGGAGCATATGGCACCAGCGAAAATATGTATGACACAGTTTATTGAATAGACCCATAAATGAATGTGGCAGTCGCCAAATTGCATGTGTAAATTGCAAAATTGCATGTGTCAGTTCCTAAACGAAGGGTGAATATCAAATAATCGGAAGTGGCGATTAAATAATGACATGTAGAGATTGATAAATGGAATGTGGCAGTCGCCAAATTGCATGTGTAAATAGCAAAATTACATGTGTCAGTTCCTAAACGAAGGGTGAATATCAAATAATTGGATGTGGCAATCAAATAATGACATGTAGAGATTGGTAAATTGAATGTGTCGGTCCCCAAATTGCATGTGTAAATTGCAAAATCGCATGTGTCAGTTCCTAAACGAAAGGTGAATATCAAATAATTGGATGTGGCAATTATTATTTAAAGGCAGCAGACAAATACATAAATTTTACTCGTCGCCCGACTAAATTATTTGATGTTTATTAGTCGGACGACGAGTAATGCGTTAACTGCAAAACTTACTTAATAAGTATATCTGTATGTTTTAGTCTAGCTGGAAATGATACGTGATGGTTCCTTGAGCGTAGGCCGATGCACTTTTATCGGCATTAAACTTGGCTCGTCGGGCAGCTGCTTTAGCATTTTCGATTAACTCACGATCCTGCGTATTGGAGCCTTTCAATTGAAATTCAGCTGAGGTTACATTACCGTTTCTGTCAACAATAATCTTGATCACTACAATTCCTTCCTTTTTATAACTAAAGGATGGATAAGGCAGGCTCCCTACGAGTGAACGTCCTCTTAAATCAAACCCATTCCCTGATTTATTGGTTCCGAAAGCCATACGGGCTCTAGAACCCGTATCTCCAGTTACATAGCCTTGGTTACCACTAAAGGCTCCGGTTACACGATTACGTGATTCCATTGCACGCCGCTCTTCCTCCTTACGTCTTTTTCGTTCAGCTTCCTCTTGTTCTCTTTTTTTGACCAATTCCTTTTGAGCCTCTTCAGATTCTATACTCTCTTGCTCTTCTCGTTCATCAAAACTACTTACAACTCCGTAAAGCTCATTTTCAAGATTATAAATAATGTGTCTGTTATTTCGCTGCTTATTCCGTTTTGTGTAAATCTGTTGTCTAAGCTCGCTTATCTTTTTTTCTAAAAGAAGAACTTCACTCTCTAGGTCTTTATTCTCCAACTTAAGTTGATGAATCCTGGCTACTTTTTTATTCGACTGCCCGGCTAAGGGAATAATAATTATAAATTGAATTAAAAATATAAATGCGTATTTCATCGTATATACTTTAAACACCCTAATTTCTTAATTTAGAGTTTAATCTCATTTAGCATGATCGAGAAGGCACCTAGTGAATCGACCAGAGGTTTATAAAAATTGAATTTGGTAACATTAAGATCCTTTAGCCAACAATTAAAATCCAAATGCCTTTTTCAATCCAATTTCCATTAAAAATAACAATCTCGACTCTGATTTTCCATTAACTTCTGTATAACCTATATTTAATATATCTGTTTTAGGATTATAAAGATATTGAACTTTGTATCTTTTTTTTGATTTAATTTTATACTCGTAAACCATTATACCATTTTCCGAAGGAAATTTATTAAACTTAATATCCCCT
>NZ_CEXQWX010000108.1:0-20785 GCF_982718395.1 Carboxylicivirga sp. | reverse complement strand
TAATAATTGATCATTTAATAGACATTAAGATACAGTTAGTATCTTAATGTCTTATATTTTACCCTTAAAAATATAAGATGAATAAAATATTGATATTTGCGGCCCTTTTATTGTTACTAATAAGTAATAGTTGTAAAAATCCCAATACTATTACTAGTAGTGCAGACAATGAATCAACCAATTTCATTATTATCCTGGTTGATGACATGGGATATGGAGATGTTGGATATCATGGAGCTGTAGATATGATGACTCCGAATATAGATAAACTGGCATCCGAAGGAACTTATTTTACTGAAGGATATGTGAGCTGCTCAGTTTGTGGTCCATCCAGGGCAGGCTTAATGTCAGGTAGGTATCAGAATAAATTTGGAATAAACGGGAATTTTGGAGCAAGTTCAAAAAAAGGCTTTCCAACGGACCAACCAATGCTGCAGGATTTAATGAAAGAAGCTGGTTATACAACCGGTGTAGTTGGAAAGTGGCATTTTGGACATGCAAAAGAAGAATTTAAACCATGGAACAGGAATTTTGATTTCTTCTATGGTTTTATGGCTGGAGGACATGATTACTACTTTGCAGATACAACATATGCTATTCCTCAAAAGGATTTCTGGCCAATACATAGAAATGAGGGAATAGTTAAATACAAAAAAGGGGATTATTTAACAGATAAATTTAATGAAGAAGCGGTTGGTTTTATAGAAAAAAATCATGATAAACCATTCTTTTTATATTTAGCGTATAATGCAGTTCATTATCCATGGCAAGTGCCTGATTCTTATTTAAATCGAATCGATGCTAACTATAAACATGATCACGAGTACCGCCGGTTATTGGCTGGTATGACATTGGCAATTGACGATGGAGTAGGGGCAATTGTAGAAAAACTAAAGGAGTATAATATAGATGATAATACAGCTATTATCTTTCTTTCAGATAATGGTTCACCTGCAACTGTTTCGCACGAAAGATCAATTAGTACAGGTGATCTTACCATGTCTAAAAAGATGGGACTAAGAGGCTATAAAGGCGATACCTATGAGGGAGGTCTTCGTGTTCCGTTTTTTATAAAATGGCCGGGAGTTGTTCCTGCAGGTGAAAGATATAATGAACCTGTTATCTCAATTGATATTGCACCAACTATTACCGAATTTCTTGGAATCGACAAACCGGAATCTGGTTACGATGGTGTAAACTTAATTCCATATTTAAATAACGAAGCGCAGGGAGTCCCTCACGATTTTCTTTACTTCCGTTACATGGATGACTATGCATACCGCAAAGGGGATTGGAAACTTACATGGAACGATCAGGAAATTGTAAAATATATGACAAAGGATAAAGTATTGGATAAAACAAAAATCAAACCTAAGTTATTCAACATTAAAAATGATCCTTTTGAAAGACATGACTTGACAAATTTATATCCTGAAAAGGCAAGCGAATTATTGGAGTCCTTTAATGAGATGGATTCAAAAATGCCGGATGCAGGCTTATTTAGCGTTCCTTTTAATAGAATACAAAATCAGTAATCATTAAGGAGATATACTTTAATTATTAAGAGTTACAAGAAAATGATGTCCATTTTTTGCCCAAGAAGCTTGGACTTCCCTATCCAGGGTTCTTGGGCTTACTCATTCAAATAGTTTGGACTGTACTACCCAAACAGTTTGGAGTATACTGCCCAATAGGCTTGGGCTGTATGGTGGTTATATTTGATGAAGTTTATGTGTAATGTGGTATCCTGCAGGTAAAGAAATTTCATAAATTATAACATAGGTTGGACGATCATGTCTATAATTATTAAGCTGAAAAAAGAGGTCATCAAAATTTAAATTTGATGACCTCTTTAATTTTGATCAATCTCAATGCTTCATTAAGCATGGATCGATATTGAATCCGGCGTTGAAATATGTTGATTATTCAATGATAATCTTAGTTGTTTCCTGAACTCCATTATATAGGCAAGACAGAAAATAAATACCACTTGATAATGTGCTAACGTTTATACCATCAATAAGTGATTCCTTATCCGCATTGATCAGTGGTTTGCCCATATAATCAATGATTATTACATCACTCTCAACTTTTTGTGGATTTTTAATGTATACTGATAGCTTTGCAGGAACAGGATATACTTGTAAGTTATTGGTTGTATGTGCATCCTTCTCATCCATATCAGTACTGATTGAAACAGTTCTTGGTTCAGGATCATTACTCATGATTATATCATCAATGTAAAAGATATGGGCTTCACCTGATGTTGTGAAATCAGGTTGAATATTAATTCTGTTGGCCATGATGTCAAATCGATTAAAGGTTCTAAAATCAAAGACCATATCTTCCCATTCTCCTGTTTTGGTTTGGGTGTTCATACTTACTTTTGTTTCTGTAGTACCACCTTCTGATTTAAACCTTACCGTTGAAACTTTTTCTTTATACACCAACATATGTACATAATCATAATCGTAATTGAACTGTTCAACCTCAGCCCAGGTACCTGCCCAATCTGTTGTATTACCTTCCAATCGTTCGATTTTAAGGACGTTATTGCTGGTATTTATTCCGCTTTTATCAGGATTTTCAGTTACAGTAAGTACTGTGTTACCTAACACATTAAAGTTTAAAGATTTAGTATCGAAATCACATATAACGTGGCTATAGCCAGGCATGTTAACGGTTATTTCGCTGCTGTTTTGAGAATATTCATCCTCGCTGTTTTTTGCTACAATGTAGATGATATATTCTTTGTCGTTCTCTAGATTACTTAGAACCACTCCTGTTACCGCTGTAGTTGCGGTAAGTTCACCATTGACATATATATCATATAAAATTGCATCTTCTAATTCACCCCATTCAAGTGTTATTTCTGTTTCAGTCTTTTCAACTACGCTTAAACCATAGGGAAAAGTTGTTGGAAATTTGCTTAATCCTGCTGGTGAGGGATCATTACTTAGATAAATGTCATCCACGTAAACAGTGTGAGCTATTCTGTCAGATGTTCTATCTAATTGAAGTTGGAGGGAGCTTATTGATTTATCACCACCAGTAATATCAAATACAAAATCTTCCCACACCCCGGTAAGAGACTGTGGTATTGTTGAAGTAATTGATGTTCCAACACCTTCTCCTGAACCTATTGCTTTACACATAACAGTTGAAGTGACTGTCTTTAATAGCTTGACGTGTAAATACCTCAGGTTACCTGAAAATGCGTTAAGTTCACCATTGGGTGCTGTTATTCCAGCCCAATCTTTTCTTGAATCGTCAGCTGGAAAATCTACCTTCATTACTTCATCACTAATATTGATGCCATCCTTTAATGGATTATCAACTACCGAAACAACAGACCCGGAGAAGCTTTCGAAAGATGTTGTTTCTTGCTCAAAATCCTCAAAAATATGCTTGTATTCAGGCATGTAAGAGGTTAGTTTGGAGCTCGGCTGTGATGATTCGTCTGCAGCATTTCTGGCGACAATATAGATGGTGTACATCTCGTCAACCAGTAAACTGTTCAGCACTGTATGTGTATCAGCTGTTGTTGTTGAAAGCTCATCATTAACATATACATCATAAGCAACTGCTCCTTCCAGTGCACCCCATTCAAGAGTAAGCTCCGTATCAGTCTTGTTAGTTACCTCTAATCCATAAGCAACTAACTCAGAGAACTCAGTTGTACCTGTTGGGTTAGGATTATTATTAATCACTATATCATCTATATAAATCCAATATTCACCATAATCAGTGGTATAATCTGGCTGAATATTTACCTTTTGAATTTGAGAAATATCGGAATCTGAGAAATCAAATACCATATCTTCCCATTCATCAACAAGTGTCTGATCTTTTGTACTTAATACTGTATGCGTATTGCCATTTTCCTCAATTTTAAAGCGTAATGGAGAAATTCGTGTTTTCAATACCTTCATGTGTACATAGTTGTGTTGCCTTGAAAAATCGGCAACATCAAACCAGGTTCCTGCCCAATTGTTAGTGTTTTCTGCAAGAATATGGACTTCCAATACCTTATCAGAAGTATTAATGCCACTCTTTAATGGATTGTCAACAACATTGACCTCGACATTTGAACCAAGTTTATTAATCTCACTTTTAACCGGGGCATCTTCAAAAGCTTCAATTATGTGTTCATCTCCAAGATATTGCTTACGGTTATATGGGACAGGGAATAGACCTTTGTCGGGCATTTTTGAATCCATATCATCAAAAAGCTTCTGAAGTTCAGCCTCCTTCTCCGGTTGCTGATCTTTTAAGTCCGTTTTTTCGTAAGGATCATATTTTACATTGAACAGTTTGGTCTCAATTGAAGATAATTCAAGTTTATCATCCGTAATAAATTCATTCTTTTCCTGATCGTTCCATGTTATTTTCCAGTCGCCCAAACGGTAGGCATAATCATCCATATACCTGAAATACATGTAGTCATGCGGGTTCTCTAAATTCTCACCCGTTAAGTATGGAATAAGGTTTACGCCATCATAACCAGTTTCAGGATCATCAATCCCTAGAAATCTTGTTATGGTTGGTACAATATCAAGAGAAATAACCGGTTTTTCATACTTTTCACCTGCTGGTACTACACCAGGCCATTTAATTGCAAAAGGCACCTTAATCCCTCCTTCATAAGTATCGCCTTTATAGCCTCGTAATCCCATAGTGCTAGACATTACATATTTCTGATCTGATCCATCAATATTGTCGGGTGATCCATTATCTGATAAGAAGATAATTGCAGTATTTTCATCAATACCATAGTCTTCCAGTTTTTGCATTATTGCACCTACACCATCATCAACAGCAAGGAGCATACCGGCAAGAATTCGCCTATACTCCGTATCGTAATTATGGTGCTCGTCAACACGCTCTAAGTAACTATCTGGAGCATCCCAAGGATAATGGACCGCATTATATGCCAGGTACAGGAAAAATGGTTTATCATGATTGCTGTCAATAAAACCAAGGGCTTCTTTGTTAAACTCATCAGTCAGGTAATTTCCGTTCTCATAGTCTACAATATCACTGTTGCGGTGAATGGGCCATACATCTTTTTGTGGACTACTATAATCCATTTCTGCTTCGTAATAGCTATGACCTCCGGCTAAAAAACCATAGAAAAAATCAAAGTTTCTATTCCAGGGCTTAAATTGTTCTTCCTGTCCAAAATGCCATTTTCCAATGGCACCTGTGGTATACCCGTTTTCTTTTAAGATATCCTGAACCATAACCTGATCTACCGGAAAACCATTGGGAGATGTGGCTGTGAAGTTTCCACTGATACCTAAACGGTCTTGGTAGCGTCCACTTATTAACCCACATCTTGAAGGTCCGCAAACAGAGCTGGTTACATATCCTTCAGTAAAATACATTCCTTCGGATGCTAATTTGTCGATATTTGGAGTTACCATATCAGTTGCTCCATGGTATCCGACATCACCATAGCCTAAATCATCAACAAGTACAATAATAAAATTTGTTGGTGGTTCGGAACCCCTTATCTTATTCCAGTTGCCTGAGGCAAATAATAGGATTAAGAGACTAAAAATTAAATAATATTTTTTCATATAGGATTTATTAAGTCCCATTGAGTCAGAGTAAACTCAATGGGGTAGTAATTTCAATACACTGTAACTGAAAGGGGATAGGATTTAATACTTTGTAATCTTGACAGTTTGTACATCTCCCTTATACTGACATGAGATAAAATACATACCATTTGTTAATGACTGTACATTAATACCTGTTATAGCATCTTGTTTATCTACCTGAATAACCGCTCTTCCGGCATTATCCAAGACAGAGACATTTCCTTCAATGTATTTAGAGTCTTTAATATATAAAACATCATCAACAGGCACAGGATACACTTTTAAAGTTTTACCCTTTAAATCTGTTTCACTAATACTTGTTGAGGTTTCAGTTCTTGGTTCCGGATCATTACTCATAATTATATCATCGATATAAATAACATGGGCATCACCTGTTGTAACAAAATCTGGCTGTATATTTACTTTATTGACAGTAGATGAAAATGATTCAAAATCAAAAACCATATCTTCCCATTCACCTGTTAAAGTTTGAGTATTGCTACTTTCTTTAACCATGTTGGAACTGCCTTCCAACTTGAACCTAACTGTTGAAATCTTTTCTTTATAAACCATCATATGGATGTACCGTAGTTGAGGCTCAAAATTTTCGACATCACTCCATGTTCCTGCCCAGTTTGTTGTATTGCCAGCCAACCTTTCGATCTTTAATACATTATCACTGGTGTTAATTCCGCTTTTATCAGGATTAGCTGTCACAGAAATAACAGTACTACCAAGTATTTCAAAGGTCTCACTTTTTGTATCAAAATCGCAGATCACATAAGCATAATCTGGCATCATCAGTGTAAACGGATCACTTTCCATGGTTTGCTCGCTCATGTTGTTAACACCAACAATGTGAATATTGTAAATTCCATCGCTTTGAAGATTGGATAAACTAATTGAATTGGTAGTAACCTCTTCTAATAGATTACCATCTTTATAAACCTGGTATGAAACAGCTTCACCAATAGCATCCCATGATATTGTTGCAGATGAAGAAGTAATGTCAGTAGCTGTCAACCCTATTGGTTTGATTTCACCAAATGCAGCCCCTCGCGGTGTTGGGTCATCACTATACCAAATATCATCAATATATACAACTGTTGCGGAACCGTCTGTTATATAATCCGGCTGAATATTAAATTTTGTAACTGCCGCATAAAAGTCGACATCAAAAACCAAATCCTGCCACTCTCCTACATTTGAATAATCATTAATATTCATAGCAGTATAATTAGCTCCCCCATCACCTTCAACCTTAAAACGTACAGGAGTTGTTCTCTCTTTTAATACTTTTACATGTACATAACGGTATTTCTTTTGAAAACGGTGAGCAGATGCCCATCCGCCAGACCAATCCTGAGCTTGGTCTGCCAATGTAATTTTTAAAACAGTATTGCTTGTATTGATGCCTGATTTATTGGGGTTTTCAACAAACTCAGATACACCACCTCCCAATTGATTGAATTGTGTTTTTACCACTTTTTCAAAATCTTCATCATGGTGTTTTACGTATTCGCCAACACTTGTTTGCCATCCCCATTGTGCTGGCATTAGTGTTGCTTCCCACTCATCGTATTTAGCTTTTAGTTCAGCTACTTTATCCGGCATTGAAGAGTATAAGTCATTCTCCGAACCTATATCACTAGAAATGTTAAATAACATAGGATTATCAGTATCACCGTTGTCAACAAGTTTGTAGTCAGCATTGCGTACAGCCCACTTAGTTGAATTCAGTTTCCAGAATAGGTAATCGTGAGGATCTGCAGTATTTGCTCCAGTAACATATGGGGTTAGATCAACACCATGTAAATCAGGATAATTAGTCAAGTCTTCACCTGCCGCTGCTAAGGCTGTAGGTAAAATATCCAATGAATTAACAGGTTTATCATATGAGCTTCCTGCCGTAATATTTCCTGGCCATTTAATGGCAAATGGCAAACGGATTCCGCCTTCATAAACCTGGCCCTTCTCACCTTTATATGGAGTGTTATACGAGTAATTACCACCTGGAATTCCACCGTTATCACTCAAGAAGAATATAAGGGTATTATCTTCTAAATCAAGATCACTTAATTTAGCCAGTACTTTTCCGATGTTAACATCCATTGAATGTTGCATAGCACATAGCTTTCGTCTTCCTTCTGGTTCAATATGACTATATAACTCCAATAAGTCATCCGGAGCTTGTAATGGCCCATGAACGGCATTAAAGGCAATATACATCATAAATGGAGTGCTCTGATTCCTGGTAATGAAATCATTGGCTTCATCAGCAATTATATCAGTCAGATACCCATCTTGATGTTCTGCAATTGCATTGCCACGTAACATTTTCTCATCATCGTTATCTTCTGGTAAATAGTTGGCCGCGCCTCCTAAAAATCCATAGAACTCATCAAACCCACGATTAGCTGGTAACATATCGTCACTTTCTTCACCACCTACGTGCCATTTACCAAAACATGCCGTGTTATAGCCCAATGGTTTAAAGTATTCCCCTATCATTTTCACAGACAATGGAATTCCTGCAATTACATCTGGAGCTGCTCTAAAAGGTCCGGGATTATCTTCAAAACCAAAACTTTGTTGGTATTTTCCTGTAAGTAAACCAGCACGAGATGGTCCACAAACTGGCGCTGTTACATACCCTGCTGTAAACTTTGCTCCATCTGCAACAAGTGCATCAATGTTTGGTGTTGGAACTTCGGATTGATGGCCGTTATATCCAACATCTGCATTTCCTAAGTCGTCAGCTAAAATTACGACAATGTTAGGTTTCTGTGCGAATAAACTTACGCTTATACACAGCAATGTAAAAACCAAGCTTAATTGCTTAATAATTTTTGATTTCATTTTCATATATATTTAGTTAACAATTTTCACTTTATTCTAATTCATCGGGTTTCATTCTTATATTCTTCAATACAAGCCTTCCGTAGCCCCTCCTGAATCACAGGGTTACTCATACATTCTTCCCAAATAAAACCTGATCTATAATTCTCGATCATTAACACGATGTTTCCTTGGTCTATTCCAAGGAAACGGTCATCATACCAGTTTTGTGATGGATTAAAAGCATCAACAAATCCATATTTACCCCAGATTTTATCCTTATAATTATCATACATATATCTAATCGACGTCATTGACTCTACCGGAATAAACGGTAGTGATGCTACAACTGCGGAAGGTGCTATAGTGCCATTAAACGGGTGCATAAAACCCCTATAGTCTTCTTTACCTGTACAGGCTGTCCATCCCCATAGCTCAGCATCATATCCAAACTCACTTGCCCAGTTTATACAATATTGCCTGTTGGCTAAAAGGGCATTTGTTGCAACTTCCCAATGATCGACATATTTATCTTTCTTATTTCTAAAATCTATCCAGCAAGATGGAAATTGGTAAAGATAAGCTAAAGGTTGAAATAACCCCTGTGGGGTAAGGAACTTTCCTATGTGATCGTAAGATTTCATCCATTGATAGCCAAATCCACTTGAATAAGTATTCCAGCTATTTGCTGGCATTGGGTGAGTTGGCGAAGCCATTGCTAATAAATAGACAAGGCTGTATTCATTATAGCCTTTATATTCTCCCTGAATTCCCACCTCTGGTTTCCATCCTCCAGATATTGCTCCATTCTCCAAGGTATACCAATCCCATTGAGCATTACAGTAAATTTTATAAGCTAATTTCTCAATCTCAGTATCTTTAAAGTGTGTCATTACATGAAGAATCCCAGCCATCAGAATGGCTGAATCGATTGTAGAGACTTCACATTTGCCATGCCTCTTGCCTGTTTTGGTATTTACAAAATGGTAAAACAATCCGTTTTTACCTTCAACGCAAAAGTCAAATGTATCGTTAGGGTCTTTGTAAAAACTATTTAGAATATTCAGTACCCTTGCATAAACTTCTTCTCGCGCAGCCCATCCATGTTTCTCACCAACACAATAGGCAGATAAGCCAAATCCAACTGTAGCAATGCTTGTCTTGTTTTGCTGGGGATTTGTCCCATTGCCAATTAAACCCGTTTCCGGGTGGTAGCCCTCCCAAAAAAAGTTAAAAGCCCTTTTTTGAATCTCATCCAGTAATTGCTGATCAGCTGCAGATAAATGTTTAAAGGAGATTTTGGCTGGTACTCCTTGTTTATCACCAGTATCATACTGTGAGCACGAAGTAATTAGCAATGATTCAATTAATAATATAATTGAGATCAGGTATTTAAATTTCATAAAAACTGGATTGATTACTAATTTAATTAAGTGGGTAGGGGTTAATTAGCAATATTATTCCTTAAATGGTAGTTAAATAACCCTGCTACTCTTAATCAGGATGAGCAGGATTATTTTCAGGATCAGATTACTTCAATATCTTAAATGCATTATACTCATTACCCGCTTTTAGAACCACCAGGTAAATGCCATTCGGTAATTGCGAGATGTTGATTTCACCATCTATTTGGGTTTCTTTCATAACAACGCTTCCACTAATGCTTACAATACTAACTTCTGTAAGGTTGGCTGATGATTTGTAGATTACTTTATCGTTGGAAACATAAACTTTACTGTTATCTAATTGCTTTTCAAAGATTGATGTCGCTTCTGGGAAGAACTCAATATCATCAACATAACAAGTTACATCTCCGGTGCGATTCTCAGTCCATTCCGGCATAATAGCTATTCTTGAATAGGTTTGTCCAGTATAATCTGAATAATTAAATTCCAGCGTTTCCCATTCATTAGTTTTGGTATTGGAAACACCACCTATTTCTATAGCACTACCAGTACCTCTATTACCAGGTTCAAGTTTAAAGGCATTAGCACTAATAACAGGTTTGTAAACCTTCATTCGTATTAGGTTTGAACCAGTTACTGTAAACATGTCCACATCTGCCCATGTCCCTGCAAATTTAACCGCATCTTGCGCAAGGTTAAATTTCAGAACTTTTGATGATGTATTGATACCGCCGGGTACAGGATTATCAACTTCAACAGGTGCCCCGTTTGGATTTGCTAAATCTTTCCAAACAATACCACTTGCAGTTTCAAAATCAATTACACTTTGGGCATTAACTAAACAAAGGCCTAAAATGGCAACAAATAATAAAGTAAACTTTTTCATAAACATGAAATTTTTAGGTTAATTAACGATTGTAAACATAGCAACGTACCCGCCTCTTGAAAGAATAAACTACCAATACATGAATTATACATTAACATAATCGCCTCAATGGTACCTATACAAAAAAGTCTATTGTCTAGATTTTTAGTGTTATATGAATAACTATACTGCTTGATAAATTTAGATGAGATACTCTCTGATTTAAGAAATGGCGATCAGGAATAAGAATGCAATATTGACCAAACGGCTGTAATATCAATTCTTTCGGGCATGTGAAATTAAACTGAGTAGGTTTATACCTTAATTGATGGTGCCATATAATTATAATACCTGTCTTGTACTAATGAAATCAATAGTCGTTAAGTCCATATATAGGTTATAAAATAGAATCACTGACATCATCCTCTTATTTTTACCCGCTTATTAACCAAGACAGATCGTTTACTTAAAAAGAAGTCAATAGTATAATTAAACAGACAGTTTATAACAGAAAATCTAAATTCATGATATTAAAATTACTACCTGAAATGAAAAAATCAATTCTTATTACAGTTATATGTATAGCCGTATCTGGATTAAAGGCCCAAACTGAAAATCCAGTAATTACAAAACTCTTTGAGGATAGTTACCATGTCTTTGAACTTATGCGAAATGAAAAAGGCATGTATCGTGATTCAAAATTATTAAAGAATAATAATGACTATCATCCAGCATCAGTTGCCAATGTAGGAGTAGGTTTAGTGTCTCTTTGCATTGCAGATGCGATGGGGTGGGATTCAGAAGCAGCAGAAAAAGCAATTGTTACATTA
The DNA here is from genome assembly GCF_982718395.1 of Carboxylicivirga sp. Classification (NCBI taxonomy): domain Bacteria; kingdom Pseudomonadati; phylum Bacteroidota; class Bacteroidia; order Marinilabiliales; family Marinilabiliaceae; genus Carboxylicivirga; species Carboxylicivirga sp. The sequence continues at coordinate 9,240 of NZ_CEXQWX010000108.1, read as the reverse complement.
AAAAGTGTAAATGGCCATACTCCAGGATTTGCTCCTGACAGAACCAGTAATGGTTATTTTCGTCATTTTATTGATATGAATACCGGCGAACAAGCCTGGAGTTCTGAATATAGTACTATTGATACAGATATATTAATGATCGGCGCTATCTTTTGTAAGAATTACTTTAGCAATAATTCAACTATATCAGTTTTAGTTGATGAACTATGGGATTCCATTGATTTTACAGCTGCAATTAATGATCCTGTTTCCGGGAAAATATATTTGACTATGAATGCTGATGGTTCTGGAGGTACAAACAAAACGCTTCCATATAATGAATATATGTTAGTGGCCTGGTTAGCTAAGAATGATTTTAAAAATAATACGACGCAAGCACAGCAGCTTTGGAACAACTGGTACCAAAACCCGGCTAATTTACCTAAGAGTACTTATTCAGGTATACAGGTCTTGACCGATGATCACGGAGAAAAGCGCTTTTTATCATCATTTATACATTTATTTAACTACTATTACATCTCATATTTTTCTGACTCTAACGATTATATGCAATTCTTCACAAACTCTGTTCTCGCAGAGAAAGCATATTGGCAGAATAGTACAGGTGAAGATTATGAATGGGGCTGCGGTGCCGGTATAGATGTTGATGGTTACACGGCTAATAAGATCAATAATAATCCTAACTGGACCGTTTCTCCTCATATTATTGCAGGATATTTGCCTATACAAGCATCTGCCGAAGATGATTTACTTGATCTTATAAATAACTCAAAAGGGGTATATGATTTGCCAGACAATAGTTCAAGTCAGATTTTATGGAGATACAGTCTGAGTAATACTAGTTGGACTCCTAATTCTGTACAAGGTATAGATTTTTCAACAATGCTATATGGTTTGGCCTGTTTACCTGAATACTTAGGTAATGATTTCTTTACAACTTACAACAGGCTCGATTATGCTACTTCAGTTGAAGGAGCTAACTTGACAAATGACATTAGTGTCAGGATTTTACCTAACCCTGCTATAGGTGGAAAGTGTATAGTTAAACACAATGGCTTTTTTAATCCGAGCATATATGTATATACCTTAAGTGGTACATTGATTGATTCCTTTAAATCTCAGGAAGGGCAAACAGAACTTGATTTAAATAGCTATTATGAGCCAGTTTATCTTATAAAAGTTGCCGACGAAAAACATCATCGGGTCGAAAAATTACTAGTCAATACATCGTGGTAACTCATATTGCTATGAAATAAATATGACCTGAAAATTAACTAAACATAAGCATTGAATGATTTGACAAACGAATGAAAATCTTCGATTAATTCTATTGAACTGATGGTTTATGTTATTATTTAAAATGATTCTTATTTATTTCATAAATTAATATTCGTTGATTTATAGTGTTTTAGAAAGTGTAATTGTTTGAAGCTTTTGTAACGAGGTTATTAATTTTAGTTACAAAAGCCTATTTTTATGACTAGTTCTAATACATAATCACCACGTCATATGAAAATGAGATTAGCTTTTCTAAGCATATTTTTATTGTTTTGTATATCAGTTTTTTCACAAGAGTTTTCAGGAAAGGAGGCCGACTCCATTATTGATGGAAGTAGTTTTATCAAAATAAACCCAGATAACGGTTTACTCGAGTATATTTCATTTGAACAAAGCTTTATTAAATCAGGTGAAAATCATATTGATGTCGTATCGAAGGCACTTCAATTAGAGAATGGTTATAGATTAAAGGAATTTAAAGAGTATAAAGATTCCAGACATGATAAGCATGTAAAAAATCAGTTATATTATAATGATATTCCTATTGAAGGAATGTATTTTACATCGCACTTTAAAAATGGTCAATTATATAGTGCGAATGGTAAAACTATAAAAGGAGATTTTGGACCTGTTCGAAATTATATAGATAAACGTGAAGCTGTAGAAATTGCAATTGATTGTTTTGATTCGAAGAAGTTTGTCTGGTCAGACAACAAGACTCTATATCCAGAAGCAGAATTAATTTACCTGTCTTTGGATGGTAAGCTTCAACTTTGCTATAAGGTCGATGTTTATTCGCTCATTCCTTTACAAAGGGAATATGTTTATGTAAGTGCAGAAGATGGAAAAGTAGTTGATCGGATTTCACGAATAAATGATACAGATGTTGTAGGAACAGCGACTACAAAATATAGTGGCACTGTTTCAATTACTACTAACGATACTGGTGATGGCTATACTTTAAGTGAATCAAATCGTGGATTAGGAATATCAACCTATAATCTTAATACCTCCCATGATTATTCAAATGCTGAATTATTCACCGATAGTGATAATGTTTGGGATAATCCCAATGATGATGTGGCATACGATGCCCATTATGGATCTGAAAAAACATACGATTATTACTATAATAAATTCGGTCGTAATTCGATAGATGATAATGGATTCGAGTTGGTTAGCTATGTTCATTATGGATATAAATATGCCAACGCATTTTGGAATGGTGAGAGCATGACGTACGGAGATGGTGATGATATCAACTATGGAGCTTTTGTTACTGTGGATGTTGTTGCTCATGAAATAACTCACGGTTTAACGACTCACACTGCCGGACTAATGTATAGGGACGAATCCGGTGCTCTTAATGAATCATTTAGTGATATTTTTGGAGTGGCAGTTGATTATTATGCTTCTCCTTCAACGGCCAATTTTATTATTGGCGAACAAGTTGTTCTTAATGGAGACCCTATTAGAAATATGCAAAACCCAAATAGTTTAGGAGATCCTGACACGTACAAAGGGAATTATTGGTATTTCGGAAGCGGTGATAATGGTGGTGTACACACAAATTCATCTGTACAAAATTATTGGTTTTATTTATTGTGTGAAGGTGGTGATGGGGTTAATGATTTAGGTAATGCTTATAGAGTTAATTCAATAGGTATGTCATCTGCTGAGGCAATTGCATATCGTACCTTGACTGTATACTTAACACCATATAGTGATTATGCAGCTGCCAGGTTTTATTCAATCAGGTCTGCTATAGATTTATATGGCGAATGCTCGCCGGAAGTAACAGAAGTAACAAATGCCTGGTATGCTGTTGGTGTTGGTGAGCCGTTTGATAATAGTGTACAGGCTGGTTTTAGAGCTCTACAGAGATATTCATGCGAGGTTCCGGTTAATATCAGTTTTGATAATTATAGTCAGAATGCGAGCTCATTTGAATGGCTAATAAACGGTTCTATAGTTAGTAATGATACAATACTAAATTATAGATTTGATAGTGCTGGAACATATTCCGTAGGATTGATTGCTACAGGACATGTTGGATGTAGTGGAATAGATACTGTTATCTTTGATGATTATATAACGGTTGCAAATAATTTAAAACCTGTTGATCCTAATAGTACTCCTGAATCTATTTACGGAGGTAATGGTGGCCCTTGGAAGTTCCAGATTGGCGAATTTCAACATTATTCAGCAAATGCATCAGTTGGTTATGAGGATTTTTCATGCATCAACAGAATAGATGTTACTGAAGGTTTAAGGTATCCTGTCAATATTTTAACTGGTAGTGATGAAGATGTATATATCTGGCTAGATAGTAATCAGGATGGTAATTTTGACGATGATAGTGAATTACTGTGGGTGTCAAGGAATAACTGGTCTCATTCCACCGAGTTATATATTCCTGCGATAAGCAACAATGACCAACCACTACGTTTACGAATTGGAACAGAGAGAGGTAATTATAGAAATTTGGTAAATGGATCATCAGTTACTTATTATGGGCAGTATGAGGATTATACCATTTTTATTGCTGACAATACAAATCCTCCAGAGGCCGATTTTATTTTCTCAAAGGGTAATATCAGTATCAACGAAACAGTTGATATAGTTGATAATAGTATTAATTCTCCAGATAGCTGGTCGTGGTCTTTTGAAGGAGGAACCCCTTCAGCTTCAACAGTCAAAGATCCACAAGTTTCATTCTCTGAATTAGGATTTCATGATGTTCAGTTAATAGTTGAAAACTCATATGGTTCAGATACTTTAACTAAAGCAATTGAAGTTGTTGACGAATACATTATCGGTACTGATCCGGGAAGTACTAATTCAGGTGGAAAGCTTTATGATTCAGGTGGAAGAAAAGGTTCATACTCTTCAAACGAGGATTTTCTCTTTTTGATAGAACCAACTTGTTCAAAGGCTATCAATATAGTTATTGATGAGGTTTATACAGAATCTTGTTGTGATGCTTTATACATCTATGATGGAGCGAGTACTTCCGATCCTTTACTTGGCGAATATAGGGGGAGTCATAGCACTGCCCAATTTATTAATACAACATCTAAACAGGTTTTAATTCGTTTTAAGTCAGATGGATCAGTTAATAGTAATGGATTTGCACTATCCTGGTCATCCGATGAGTTTGGAGATGGAAATAACGTTGAGGCCAATTTTGTCCTGCCAACATCACCTATTCCTCTGAATTACTTATTTACATTTGAGGACCAGTCAAATTATGAACCTTTTAGGTGGGATTGGGATTTCGGAAACGGAACATATGGTAATGAACAGAATCCACAAGTTGAATATACAAGCCCAGGTGATTATGAGGTATCATTAGTAGTTGAAAATTGCACTTCGATTGATACAACTCAACACACAATAGTTGTTGATGCGGCACCAAACATGAATTTATTGACTGATACAATTGTTTATAATTTAGTAAGTGGTGATACTATTAGAAATCATATACAGATAAACAATGGAATTGGTGGAAGCTTGGTGTTTAGTGGCAAGTTGTTAAATGTTGATCAAAATTCCTTAGTTAAAGAAGTTACAGAAAGAGCTTATATCACCGCAGAACTTAATCAGTTAAGTCATGATGAAACGCCTGAAGTAATATCAACAACATTAAAATCATTTCAGGTTTCGAGTGAATTAACAGGAGTAGATATTGGAATTGTTGGATATGATCCGGTTGTGTTTTATTCTTCCTTGATTTCAGAATGTAAAGCAAAAGGAGCTCAAGTGTCTTCGATTAATTGGGACAATTATAAAATAGCATTGGATACTATAAATGTCCTGATTATTGATGATGGAAGTCAGTGGATAGATAATGATGTTGAATCCTTTAAAGATTGGATACGAGGTGGAGGTTTGTTGATAATAAATGGTGATAACAATCTTAATACCTTCTCATCTCTTTTGTCAGAGACCGGATTAATTTTATCACCTAATTATTCAAATTATGGTTCAGCATCAGTAATTTCCCATTATGTAACTGAAGGGGTTAACAACTATCAAATCAATTCGTCATCGCTTTGCTCCATGTCGGCTTCTGGTAATGCTAAAGGGCTTATATTGGACTCTGATCATAAGGTGTTTGCCGCTGTGGAAGAGTTTGGAAATGGTAAGGTTTTTATGGCATGTGATGAAATTTTCACTGACTATTTATATAATGATCCAAATAATAAGCAGCTCTTTACTAACTTATTAAATTGGGGAAGCTTAACTCAGTTAGGTTGGATAACTGTTGAAGAAGAAGAACAATGGTTATCCTCTGAGTCAAGTGGAGGAGTTAATTACTTTGTTAACTCTGAAGGCCTGTTAGAGGGAACATATTATGCAGATATTCAAATTATAAGTAATGATGCAGCGGCTGATCAAACAATTGTTCCAATTAAATTGAATGTAACGGGTATAGAAGATATTTTGGTTTACGGAGATGCTGCCTTCGACAAAGTATTTGTAAATCACGTCGACAGCATTTTGTTAGGAATTCGTAATCAGGGGACAAGGGAACTAAAGGTTGACAGCTTTATGGTCTCTCATCCAGATTTTATTATTGATCAAGACCCGGTTATAATAAAACCTGATCAAAACCTTTCTATCCCGGTTGTATTTCAGCCTTCAGCGAGTAAAATTTATAGAGATACGATTACAGTTTATAGTTCAGATCCTGATTCAGCCCAATACAAATATCCTGTTTATGGTAATGCTGTTTTTCCTCCAATCATAAATACTGTTGATACGGTTAGAACACATTTATATTCAGATGAAATATTTGAAACAGACCTGTTAATAGAAAATATTGGTGGAAGCTCCATGAGTATTGACAGCATTTATATTGGAAGTTTTTCAACAGAAAATGGAATTATTGCCGATTCAAGTCATGTTGACTTGACAGGTTATGATATTTTCTTGTGGGATGGTTACAATTCTTCATATCTCCAGAATAGACTGATTGAATATGGTGCAACAGCCCAATATGGATATCTGGATACAGCGAATGTAAACTCTGATATTATATACATTACAGGAGAAATGAGTTTCTATGATTATCATATTGAGTTCTTGAAGAACTGGATGAACAATGGTAAAAGTATTTTTATTGACATTAGTTATTATGACCCAGAGCTAATTGATTTCATTAATGAAATGGGAATAGGGCTTATTGATACTTATACATTTTCTGGAGTAACCAAGGATCTGGCAATACATCCTACTACATATGGTCTTGATGAGTATATTGTACCTCAGGCTTATTATGCTTTTAGTATTTCAGGTGAAGCCCAGTCATTAATTAAAGACATTCGAGGAAATATTGTTACAGCATGTGTTGAATATGGAGAAGGAAGATTTGTAGTGTCGAATTCTAATACATTGAGGTATGCTAATAATCACCAGTGGAAATTCGGAGTTAACTCATTCAGGTGGTTGGCACAGAAGAATTCCTGGCTTTGGGTGAGTCATTATCCGATTGATAGTATCGAAGTTAACGAATCTCATGCTATGAAATTACAATTCAATGCCCAAGGGTTAATGTCTGGGACATATAGGTCAAAATTGAAGATTGATTCTAATGATCCCGTTAATTCTCCACATTTCGTTAATACAGAATTAAGTGTTACCGGTATTGCCAGAAGTCAATTTATGAGTGATAGTTTAAACTTTGACTTGGTTTATAAGGGAGCTGAAAAAGTGTTACAAGCTAGCATTTTTAATGTTGGTACAGAAACCTTAGAAATTCATAACATACTGACTGAGGGTAATTACTTTGCATGTGATACGAATAATTTAGTTATTGAACCAAAAGAGTCAGCATTAATAGATATTTCGTATTCACCGGATGAAGTAGGTTCAGATGAGACTTTTTTAATAATAGAAACGAATGCAAGGATAGATAGAGATACATTGGTATTATCAGGTTATTGTCAGGAACCACCGGTATTGTCATTATCACCTAAAAATATTGATTTAACCCTTAGAACTCAGGATAAGGCCACGGAGACTATTACCATAGATAATTCCACAGGTGGAAGCCGACTTGATTATGAAGTTATTATTACATATCCGGATCAGAATTATGCTGACAATAATGATTTAGAGGTTGTGATGGATAGTTTAGCCACTCATAATTCAAGAGTTAGGAATGTAATACCAAACAAGTATAACTTTTATGGTGGAGAATCTGGTTATTATATAAGTGATGGAGGTGGTGATATGTATGATGGAGGTAACTGGTTGAATACTGAACGATATTCAAGTATTCCTTATTCAAATAATAATATAATAAAAGGTGGCGCTTTTGGAGATAATGGCTCCTATTTTACAGCTAAATATGATGGACTTTTTGTCTTGGTAGCTGACTTGGATAATATTAATTCTTTCTATACGTCCGGAAATCTTGGAGCAGATGGAAGGGGAATTGCAGATGGAAGCGTACTTGAAATGGAAATAAATGGAGTTCTTTATAAAGGTTTTGTGAAGCGAGTCTACAATTCAGGTGATGTTTCTGTAAATCATCTGATAATTGTAGAAGATAATGGTGCAGTCTCACATTCATTTGATACCAATACGAATTATGATGCGCATATTATCGAAAATTTAAGCGGAGTTAAGCGTTTGCATTATTTATTATTCGGTGGTAATAACAGCTCCTATATTAATGATGATTCGATGTATTCAATAATGGAGGAATACCTTAATGTTGCGCAGCTTAATACAGGGTGGGTTATTCCACAGAACCAGACAGGTTGGATTGAAGCCGGTCAATCATCAAATATTGACTTATTAGTTGATCCGGGTACTTTAGACGATGGTAATTATACTGCATTAGTGGAAGTAAATTCTAATGACCCAGTTAAAGTTTCCGATACAACAATTGTTAACTTACATGTATTTAATAATTTACCTCCATACTTAAGAACACCAGTTGGTAATAAAGTCCTGTATACTACGTATGATGGGACTATTGAACTGGACAGTGTTTTTTCAGACCCTGATAATGACAGACTTTACTATACCGTGACTTCTTCAGATAATTCCATAGTTTTTCCGGTTGTTAATAACAGGTCACAATTAATGTTATTACCGCAAGCTGAAGGAGTGGCAGATATTGAAATATCATGTACCGATAACAATTGGGATCCTGTTTATGATAATTTTACGGTATTGGTAAAACAAAATCACAAGCCATATGTGAGCCAAAATATATCAAATCAGGAACTTGTATTACAATCAGATAATAGTGATTATTTAATTGATTTTGATTCATACTTTGAGGATGAAGATGGTGATCAACTGAGCTATTCAATTACCTTGGCTAATGATATCAATGCTGTTAATTATTCTTTAGGAGGAAACCTATGTATATTCAGTGCAAATAAAGTGGGTACTGCAATTGTAACGGTTAAAGCTGACGATGGTAACTCTGGATTGACAACACAATCATTTACAATAAGAGTTAAATCAATTGCGACAAGCCTTACAGAAAATAAGGAAACTAAAGTTGAAGTATTCCCAAATCCTGTGAGTGACGAATTGTGCATTACAGTAAGAGATCAGCAACCTGTTAATAAAGTAGTACTTGTTTCTTCAACTGGTATCATACGTCAATTGGGTACTGAATTTAATAACGGAGTTATAAAAATTAATACGAGCGATTTGGCATCAGGAGTTTATATGGTGCAAATACATTTTGACGATGAGCATATCGTAAAAAGAATAGTTAAGCAATAGTACAAGAAAGGCGCTTTTTTACAAGCGCCTTTTATTTTTATACAGTGATAACACACTTCATTACTGCTTTTTCTTACTTCCCTTCAGCTTTGATTAAAGTCTTAAGCGTATAAATAAAAATCCTGAAATCTAAACGTAAAGAATATTTACGCATGTAGAATAACTCCAGCTTAAGTCGTTGTAGCATTTCTGTTTTGTTTTCAGCAT
>NZ_CEXQWX010000107.1:0-20891 GCF_982718395.1 Carboxylicivirga sp. | reverse complement strand
CGTCACCGGCGTCCTGCATATGGGACACATGCTTAACAATACCATTCAGGATATTTTAATTCGTCGTGCCCGAATGATGGGCAAAAACGCTTGTTGGGTTCCAGGAACCGATCATGCGTCCATTGCAACAGAAGCCAAAGTTGTAAACAAACTGCGCGATGAAGGGGTTGACAAAAAGCAATTAAGCCGCGATGAATTCCTTGGACACGCATGGGATTGGACTGAAAAACATGGTGGAATTATACTCGAACAGCTAAAAAAGCTTGGTGCTTCGTGTGATTGGGATCGTACGTCTTTCACTATGGACGAAACTCGCAGCGACGCTGTAATCAAAGTTTTTGTTGATCTTTTTAACAAAGGTTATATCTACCGTGGCGTTCGTATGGTTAATTGGGACTGTAAAGCATTAACAGCAGTTTCTGACGAGGAGGTCATTTATAAAGAAGTACAATCAAAGTTGTACTATCTAAACTATAAAATTGAAGGAAGCGAAAATGAATTCGTTACCATTGCTACTACGCGTCCTGAAACAATTTTGGGTGATACAGCAGTTTGTATTAACCCGAACGATGATCGCTTTAAACACCTTAAGGGTAAGCGTGTACTGGTACCATTAATTAATCGCTCTATCCCTATTATTGAAGATGATTACGTGGACATGGAGTTTGGTACCGGTTGTTTGAAGATTACACCTGCTCACGATATCAATGACTACGAAATTGGTATGCGCCATAACCTTGAAAGCATCAACATTTTTAACGACAATGGAACATTAAGCGAGGCTGCTGAAATATTTATCGGAGAAGATCGTTTTGATGTACGCGATAAAATCATCCCTGCATTGGAAGCAGCAGGAAATATGGCTAAAATAGAAGATTACACCAATAAGGTAGGTTACTCTGAGCGTACTGATGTGGTAATCGAGCCAAAATTGTCTGCTCAGTGGTTCCTGAAAATGGAAGAATTATCAAAACCAGCTCTGGATGCAGTAATGAGTGATGAAGTTGAATTTCACCCAAAGAAATTCAAAAATGTTTACCGCCACTGGATGGAAAACGTAAAAGACTGGTGTATTTCTCGTCAACTTTGGTGGGGACACCGTATTCCAGTGTACTACCTAAATGACGGATCGTATGTTGTGGCCGATAGTGACGAAAAGGCACTAGAGCTTGCCAAAGAAAAAACTGGCAACAGTGAATTGACCATGGCTGACTTACGCCAGGATGAAGATGTATTGGATACCTGGGCTTCGTCGTGGTTATGGCCTTTATCTGTATTTGATGGATATGGTGATGATACCACCGAAATAGATTACTACTACCCAACCAATGATTTGGTAACGGGTCATGATATTATTTTCTTTTGGGTAGCACGTATGATTATTGCAGGATATGAGTATAAAGGTACCTTCCCATTCAAAAATGTATATTTCACTGGAATGGTGCGCGACAAACTGCGCCGTAAGATGTCAAAATCATTAGGTAACTCGCCTGATCCACTAGACTTAATTGCTAAATATGGTGCAGATGGCGTTCGTGTTGGTATGTTATTGTGTTCTCCTGCTGGTGGTGATCTTCTGTTCGACGAAAACTTACCTGAGCAAGGGCGTAACTTTGCCAACAAAATATGGAATGCATTCCGATTGGTAAAAGGTTGGGAAATTGATGAATCTATTGAGCAGCCAGAATCAGCTAAACAAGCAATCGCCTGGTTTGATGCCAAATTGGATCAGACCATTGCAACCATGAATGATCACTTCGAAAAATATCGTATCTCCGATGCCCTGATGACTGTCTATACCGTTTTCTGGCAGGAATTCTCTTCATGGTATCTGGAAGCTGTTAAACCTGCTTATCAAAAACCATTGGATGCAGCAACGTACAAGGCTACAAGCGAATTCTTTGACAAATTACTTCGACTGCTTCACCCATTTATGCCATTCTTATCAGAAGAATTGTGGCAGGCATTGGAAGAACGAAAAGAGGGTGAAAGTATTATGATTTCGGAAATGCCGTCTGAGAAAGGCCTTGACCTATCAATTATCGACAAGTTCGAAATGCTGAAAGAGGGAGTTGGTGGAGTCCGCACCATTAGAAAGGAAAAGAACATTCCTATGAAAGATACTCTTTCATTGAGTATATTGGCAGGCGAGGGGTTCTCTTCTGACTTTAATGCAGTATTAACCAAATTAGCTAACATCAGTGAGCTAAACATGGTTAATGAAAAAGTAGAAGGTGCGGTTTCGTTCATGGTTCGTACAAGTGAATTCTTTGTACCAATGGATGGACTTATTGACGTAGAAGCTGAGATTGCTAAGCTCGAAAAAGACCTTGCTCACCAGGAAGGTTTCTTAAAAGGTGTAATGAAGAAACTTGGTAACGAACGCTTTGTTAGCAGCGCTCCGGAAGCAGTTGTTGCGAAAGAGCGTCAGAAACAAGCGGATGCCGAAGCTAAAATCAAGACGCTTACAGAAAGTATTGAACGTTTAAAAAAATAAAATACAAACCTAACAGGGTTTCAAAATCCTGTTAGGTTTTCATTTAACACCTCATTCTCCCATTTTAGTCAGAAGAAACATAAATATTCGATGAGAACAATATTAGGGTACATTTTATCACCAGTATTCCACCTGTATTTTGGATTGGTTTTAGTGATTTTTCATCCATTTCAGGTACTGGGACATAAAATATTTGGTGACAATGCCAGACGAAAAGTAGTTGATACTCTTAACTTCTTCCTTGTAAATGGATTATATCTAATGGGATGCAGGATAAAATTTAATGGGTTTAACAATCTTCCCACTGATCGTCCGATTATAATTGTATCCAATCATCAAAGTTTATATGATATACCGGCTGTTGTCCATGGCTTTAGAAAACACTATCCTAAGTTTATTTCGAAAATTGAATTAGGCAAAAACCTGCCAAGTATATCTTATAACCTAAAGCATGGAAAGTCAGCTCTGATAGATCGAAAAAACGGCTCTCAATCAGTTAAAGAAATATTTAAACTGGGTCGTTTGATCCAGGCTAATAATTATGCTGCTTGCATATTCCCTGAGGGCACTCGCAGCAAAACCGGTCGCGTTAAAAAATTTATGTCGGCAGGTATCAACACCTTACTAAGGGCTGCTCCCGATGCAATAATTGTCCCTTTTGTGATTGATGGTCATCACCGCATGATGCAAAAAGGTATGTTCCCTTTAAAATTTGGTGAAAAAATAACTTATACTGCATTAGATCCGATTGAACCTAAGGGAAAAGAGGTTGAGCAGTTGGTATCTGATATTCAGCAACTAATAAAAAAAGAACTGAATCAATAATTCGACTATTTAGGTTATTAATTCTAAACATTTGAAAATAAAGAAAGAACGACTTCATGGTCGTTTTTTTTATAGGGTATATTAGCGTATCTTCGACGAACAAATTAATCATAGAGTTGATGGATTTATTGAACAAGCACACGTTTCACATTCCTGTATTAGGTTTGGGATACACTCTGGACACGCCAATTAATGTTGCCCCTTACGGCATTTCCTCTGTTATATCATTGGTAGATGACAAGTTAATGGAGCAGATGCGTGAATTTTATTGTCAGAAATTCGATTTACCTTTTAAGGCCATTTCTGAAAAAGTTGAAGACTTTAGAGCGAAACGCATCACATCCTACTTAAACATGGTAGATGAGATTGTAAGTAGCAAAGTTAACGAATTAAAGCAGTCGGCTATTGATAAGAGTGAAGAACTTGAAAAGTATTTTGACATGCTCCCTGATTTCTCAACAATTAAAGAGAGATTTAAGTTGGGAGAAAAAGGCCGCCAGCTAAAAGAAGAACTTACTACCTGGATTCAGGATCATTTACCAGTAGGTGATATTGATGTTAACATCATGACTAAGCTGGATAAAGTGAATTCAAAAAATGGTGAAGAATTGCCAATTGAATATAATGATGCTCATGCGGCCCTTAGAGGTTTCGCCAACAGTAACCTGAGTTCATCATTAGTTTTGTCAGCAGGTATGAGTCCTCGTTTATACAGTTATTTGGAGAAATTCAAAGATTTCTTCCCTGATATCAATGGTCAACTAAAAAAGAAGATCATTCTGAAGGTTAGTGATTTCAGGTCTGCCTTGGTGCAAGGAAAAATGTTAGCAGCCAAAGGTCTTTGGGTATCAGAATATCGCATTGAAAGCGGTGTTAATTGTGGTGGTCACGCCTTCCCTACCAACGGTGTATTATTTGGTCCTATCCTTGACGATTTTAGAAAGAACCGTGATAAACTTTTAGAAACCTGTCGTGGTGTTTACGAATCTGCTTTAGCAAAAAAAGAACTAAAAACTCCTGCTAGTACGCCGGATATTAAAGTAACGGCTCAAGGTGGTGTTGGTTCTAACGAAGAGCATAACTTTATACTGGATCATTATCAGATGGATGGTGTAGGCTGGGGAACACCTTTTATGCTTGTACCTGAAGCTGTTAGTATCGATACTAAAACGCTCGAATTACTGCGAAATGCTAAAGAGAAAGATTTATATTTCAGTGGTTTATCTCCTTTGGGTGTTCCGTTCAACAGTGTTAAATGGGCATCAATGAGTGAACAGCGTTTGGCCAATGCGGCTAATGGTAAACACGGAATGCCTTGTACCAAACAGTTTTTGAAGTATAACACAGAATATACTGAAAAACCAATCTGTACAGCTTCTAAGCAATACCAAAAGAAAAAGCTGGAAGAGCTAAAGGAGCAAAACCTTCCTCAGAAAGATTACCAGAAAGCCTACGACAATATTATCGAAAAGGAATGTTTGTGTGTTGGCCTGGGTGTTTCATTGTTAGAATCGAAGAATATTCCGGTTGGTCCAACGGATAAGGTAACTGTTTGTCCGGGGCCTAATCTGGCATACTTCTCAAAGGTATCGAGCCTGAAAGAAATGGTGGATCATATTTATGGTCGTATTAATCTTTTAGACAACCGTCCACGACCACATATGTTTTTGAAAGAGCTGGGTATGTACCTGGATATTTTCAAAAAACGTGTTGAGGAATTCTTATTGAATCCTGAGAATGCCAAGGAAAAGAAACAATTATCTGCTTTTCAAAAGAATATTTCGGAAGGTGTAAATTACTATACAGATTTATTCAAAGAAAAGAAGAAAGAGGTGGTTGAAGAAATGGAGCAGCTTTTAAGTAAATACCCGATATTAAAAAGGGAACTATAAAATACCAAGCTCTCTGACTAATGGTCAGGGAGCTTATTTTATTGCTATCTCGAGAATACGTTTCGTACGTTTTGTCACTTTAAATCGATCATCTAACCGGTCACCCACCACCCAAACAATATCTTCACCACTAACTAAGAGCCAGGCACCTTCCTTATCCTTCAGGCTATATTTCCGGTCAATAAAGAAATCACTTATTTTCTTAAATCCTTTCATGCCAAGTGGCATAAAAGTATCGCCTTTCAGCCATTTACGCATTAGCAGTGGCAACTCCACCAAATCGGCATCTAAATGTACTAAACTGGAATCTTTTGAGAATTGAAAATGTTTGGGTCTGGGGTATGTTTTAACGTGCATAGGAAATACCTCTTCAATAAATCCCTCCTCGACCCAAAAGTGTTTTACTCCTATTTCTGCTTTAAGTAATACCAATAAGTTATGACGATCTTTTATCAAACGATGTGTTTCGCTAAAAAACTGTTTTCCCGACTCACCATACAAATGATTTAACACCTCACCTACAACCGTTGAATTAAATCCATATGGACGCAGCACTTCAAAAAGCAATGTGGCATAATGCGGGTAATTCTCCAGTCGCGAAATAGGAATTATTACCTGATCATTTTCATTCACGACATCTGTCTCCATAAAGCGCTTTACTTCGCTTTCGATCATTCGCTCCGCATCCTGAAGGTGATTCAGGTTCACCTGCATCGTTTCAAAAAAAGATGGATTGATCGTTTCCAGAACCGGAATCACCTCATGACGTATTTTATTACGGGTAAACTGGCAATCATCATTTGACGCATCATGACAATAGTTGATCAGCTTCACTTTACAATAAGCTTCAATAGCTCCTCGCTGAAATTCCAATAAGGGTCTCACCACATTACCATGGCGATAACTAATGCCACTCAATCCTTTAACTCCAGTGCCACGAACAAGATTAAGAAAGAAGGTTTCTATGGAATCGTTACCGTGGTGCCCTGTTGCAATGGCCTTAAAACCATGTTGTTTTACTAGCTGATCAAACCAGGAGTAACGCAAATCACGTGCAGCCATCTCAATCGATAACTTATTTTCTTTTGCAAATACCTTCGTATCAAACCTGGTTGTGAATAATTGGATTTTTTTCTGCTTACAGAAGTCAATCACTAAACTCTCATCAGCTTCAGATGCACTGTCACGTAACTGAAAGTTGCAATGAGCTGCTGAAAGCTTATATCCTTCATCAATTAACAGGTTTAAAAGAGCCATTGAATCAGCTCCCCCACTAACCGCCACTAATATACTATCCGTCTTGCTTACCGAACATTTTGATTCCAGAACATGACCAATATATTGATGGTTAAGATTTCCTGATTCCATAACTAACGTTCAATATTAAAAACTTTCATAATGGCCGAAGCTTTCAGCAAGCACTCATCGTACTCTTTTTGCGGATCAGACTGGTTCGTTATTGCACCACCCACCATAAATGATGCTAATTGCTTTTTACGGTTATAAAGAATACTTCGAATCACTACATTAAAATCAAAATCACGGTTGGGCGATACATAACCAACCGCACCACTATAAACACCCCGTTTACTGCGTTCATACTTTTCAATCAGTTGCATGGCACTAATCTTTGGAGCGCCTGTCATCGACCCCATTGGAAATGATGTCCTGATAGCATCCATCCAGTTAAGCTTCGGTTTCAAATTAGCTGATACTGTTGAGATCATCTGGTGCACCTGCTTAAACGAATATATGCCGCATAGCTCATCAACCTTAACACTTCCACGCTGTGCCACCCTTGACAGATCATTACGCACCAGGTCAGCTATCATTATATTCTCGGCCTGCTCTTTCTCTGAGCTTGTTAAATAATGCTTATTGGCTTTATCTATAAAAGGATTTTTATCGCGAGGCGAGGTACCTTTGATTGGCTGTGACACCAATCGCTCACCTTCTTTTTTAAGATATCGTTCGGGTGATGCACCCATCAGGAATTTATCGTGATATTTAACAAACGAACCAAAAGGTGTTGGTGACACTTCCTTCAGACGTTGATATACACATTGAGGCATTAGCTCAATATCCTGGATAAAGAATTCCATGCAGTAATTCAGCTCATAAATATCACCACGTTGAATATGCCAAAGCACTTTTTCAATGGCTTCCAGGTATTCATTATGTGATAGTTGATGATTCAGTTTTACCTCACCCAAATCCTCTTCAACAATGCAAATAGATTTGAATTCATCGATGTAAGCCAATACAGACTCTTTTGAATCATATTCATTCAAATAGCCAACCTGCCAGTTATCTCCATCGAATAAAAACAAGTAACGGGGCCGGAAGAAGAACAATTCTGGCATCTCAATGCGATCGGGATTATCCGATGACAAATCCTCCAACTGATTCTTCAGGTCATAGGACAAAAAGCCCAACATCCAGTCCTGATGCTCGCTGTGAAACTGATATAAGTGATTCAAATCAGTTGTACATTGGCCTATACTTTGCAGGCCGGCAATGAAATCATAGTTCTGATTCGTTTCAATACAATCGGGTGATTTGAATCCATTTCCATCCAATATAACTGCAGTGCCCTCATTCACTGAAGCATTACATAACTGTTGTTTGAAAAGAGTATTGTTTCCAGGATGGATATCTACGTATTTGCGCATTGTGCAAAAGTAAGAAAAATTCGTCTCCAATTGTTTTATCAATTATCATGACTCTTATCAAAAAAGTGAACTTCCAAATTCAAAAAATATCATTCTGAAAGCCACGTCAGATAATAGATTACAAGGTTTAAATACAAGCCAATAAAAAAAGAAATGGTATAAAAACTTTCATGATTTAGGGAAACTCAAACAGCAATGAAAATCCGCTTAGCGCTTTAGATGCGCTTAGCGGGTTTGAGACTTTCAGAAAAAAAAGCACCTCCCGCAGGAAGTGCCTTTCAACTCAGTATAAAATATTAATTACTTGCTTCCAAGGTAATCAGCAATACCTTCTTGCGTAGCAGTTAAGCCTTTATCGCCTTTGTGCCAGTCAGCAGGGCAAACCTCACCGTTTTCTTCGAAGAATTGTAAAGCATCCACGATACGAATTGCTTCGTCAACGCTACGACCAAGAGGCATGTCATTCACCACCTGATGACGTACAACACCTTCTTTGTCAATTAAGAACAAACCACGGTAAGCCATTGGTGTACCGTTGAATACAATCTGACCATCGTCGTTATAATCGTACTCACCTGCCAACACATCGTAGTTTTCAGAGATAGTTTTGCTGTTATCTGCAACCAAAGGATACTTTACTCCTTTGATACCGCCATCTTTTGGCTCAGTTTGTAACCATTTCCAGTGAGAGAATTCTGAATCAACAGAAACACCAACCACTTCTACATTACGCGCTTCGAATTCTTTCATCTTGTCCTGGAAAGCGATAATCTCGGTTGGACAAACAAACGTAAAATCAGCAGGGTAAAAATAAAGAATCACATACTTTTTACCTTTAAACTGCTCTAAAGAGAAATTCTCAACAATTTCTCCGCCATTTACAACAGCGCCAGCGCTAAATGAAGGGGCTTGTTTTCCTACTAATACAGCCATAATTTTATTGTTTTAATCGTTAAACTTATTTCCTTTAAAAGATAAATCACCCTTCAAACAAAGATGCATGAAGGATGTTCAGGCTTTTATTATTTTTTTGCAACTAATTCAGATATTTTAAGAATTACCTCCACAGCTTTCTGCATGCTTTGTACCGGTACAAATTCAAAACGTCCGTGAAAGTTGTGCCCACCTGCAAAAATATTCGGACATGGTAAGCCCATATAAGATAAACGCGAACCATCTGTACCACCACGAATTGGCTTAACAATTGGCTTCACTCCCACTTCTTCCATGGCTTGCTTGGCAACATCAACTACATGCATCACAGGCTCAACCTTCTCGCGCATATTATAATATTGATCTTTAATTTCAACAGTTGCAGTTCCTTCGCCAAACTCAGCATTAATTTTATTAATCAGGTGCTGCATTTCCTTTTTACGATCTTCAAAACGGTCACGTTTAAAGTCACGGATGATATAAACCATCTCGGTTTTTTCCACATCACCATTGAATGACATCAGGTGGTAAAATCCTTCATAGCCTTCAGTATGTTCAGGTGTTTCATGACGGGGTAACATAGTCATAATCTGATTGGCAATTCGAATGGAGTTACGCATTTTGTTTTTTGCATAACCTGGATGCACCATTCGTCCATTAACAGTCACCTTAGCACCAGCTGCATTAAAGTTCTCATATTCCAATTCTCCAATTTGCGAGCCATCTAATGTATAGGCAAAATCAGCTCCAAACTGCTCAACATTAAAATGATCAGCTCCTGCACCTATCTCCTCATCGGGCGTAAATCCAAGGCGAATCTTACCGTGCTTTATCTCAGGGTGTTTAATTAAATACTCTGCCGCTGTAACAATCTCGGCAACACCCGCTTTATCGTCTGCTCCTAATAAGGTCGTTCCGTCCGTCACCACCAGATCCTGCCCAATATAGTTTTCCACTTCCGGAAAATCGGCTGCTTTAAGAATGATATTTTCGGTTTCGTTTAAAACTACATCACCTCCCTGGTAATTATTGATGACACGAGGCTTCACATGCTTGCCAGAGAAATCAGGGCTGGTATCCATGTGAGCTACAAAGCCAATTACGGGTATATCACCTTCAGTTGTTGCTGGTACAGTCGCCATGATGTATCCATTCTCGTCCAGACTCACTTCTTCCAATCCAATTGCTTTTAATTCTTCTGCCAGATTTTGAGCAAACTCCATTTGGCCTGGTGTTGAAGGTGTCAGTCCTGTATCAGTATCTGATTGCGTATCTACAACCACATATTTTAAAAATCGATTTAATACTTGTTCCATTTACTTTAAGCTTTTAGCTGCTAGCTTGTATTTGAAATTTATTGTTAGTTGTCTAATCGTGAAGCAATCTATCATCTTGCATTCAATCTATTGTTTTACATCATCGGCATTATAAACAAAGCCAAGACGTTTGCCGGTTTGCATCTTCGAACTCAATATCTCACCATTCATTTGCATCATCGAGATAATTTTAACATCATCGTATGGAGGAACCAGCAAATCAAATTCAAGCGAATAAAGAATGGCTGTTTCAATAATCTTTTGCCAGTTTTCGATATCGATGACTGAGGTTCCAAAATGATTGATGCCTGTGCCTTTTTGCCTCTTCCCTTCTACAAAATAGTGATCTTCTTTATTAATAAATATGCGGGCAATCAGATAACCCGCGTCATTCTCCCGGTTATACCGAAAAGAGTCATGCAAAAAGTTATAGATATTAATAACTCCACAATATGATTTGTTTTCATTCCCCTTCACATATTCACTTTTCCATACTTCATGATCACGATCGAATTCAAAAGTATTGGTATGCATATGAAACACCAATACATCACCCGCTACCTTTAGCTGGGCAACGAACTCACCTTTATCTTCAAATAGCAAATGAATACGCTTATCTCCATCTCCCAACTGTTCATTATATTCTTTTTCAACTTTTACCAACACCTCCTTTAACAGAGCAAAATTCTTTTTGGTTGATTCAAAAACATCCTGCTTCACAACCGCCTTGGTCTGCAAAATACCAACAATGCCATTTTTTATTTCTTCATTATTCATAAGGTGTGATTTAAGTTAAACTTATTTAGATTGGCTAAATTTAGTTTTTTTCGCATAAAAAAAGGGAAACCTTTATCATGGTCTCCCTTTCTGTTATATGATTTTGGTACTTTCTAGTAAGCCCGGGCAAACATCACCCGTTTCTTTGATGGTTGACCAGAGTAGATACAAACGCCTTCTTCATCTTGTTGATCCAAAGGAATACAACGAATGGTTGCTTTGGTTTCATCTTTTATTTTCTGCTCAGTTTCCGGAGTTCCATCCCAATGAGCCATAATAAAACCACCTTCGTCCAGTTGCTTTTTAAAATCTTCATAAGTATCAACCGAAACAGTTTTCTCTGCTCTGAAGTCTAAAGCTTTATTGAAGATGTTTTCCTGAATATCATCCAACAGCTTCACAATATGCTCATCAACCCCATCAAAAGGCACTACTTCTTTGCTTAATGTATCACGACGAGCTACCTCGACCGTTCCATTTTCCAAATCGCGAGGTCCTAATCCTAAACGAACAGGTACACCTTTCAACTCATACTCAGCAAATTTCCATCCTGGCTTCTTATTATCATTATCATCAAACTTCACTTCAATGCCTTTATCACGAAGTTTTGAGATCAATCCACTTGCAGCTTCTTTAATTTTTGCCAACTCCTCTGGCTTTCTGAAAATAGGCACAATCACAACCTGAATTGGTGCTAACTTAGGAGGTAAAACCAATCCATTATCATCGGAGTGAGCCATTATCAGAGCTCCCATCAAACGAGTTGAAACACCCCACGAGGTTGCCCATACATAATCCTCTTTTCCTTCTTTACTGGCAAATTTCACATCAAATGCTTTAGCAAAATTCTGCCCTAGGAAGTGCGAAGTACCAGATTGCAGCGCTTTACCGTCCTGCATCAAGGCTTCAATTGTATAAGTTTCCAATGCCCCGGCAAAACGTTCATTAGCCGACTTGATACCTTTAACAACCGGTACAGCCATAAACTTCTCGGCAAAGTCACCATAAACATTGATCATAGTTTCTGTTTCCTCCATTGCTTCCTGCTTGGTTGAGTGAGCTGTATGCCCCTCTTGCCACAAGAATTCGGCAGTACGTAGGAATAAACGCGTACGCATCTCCCATCGCACCACGTTTGCCCATTGGTTACACTTGATTGGTAAATCTCGATATGATTGAATCCAGTTTTTATATGTATTCCAGATTATAGTTTCAGATGTTGGACGAACAATCAGTTCTTCTTCCAGCTTTGCTTCAGGATCAACAACCACACCGTTACCATCCGGATCATTCATCAAACGGTAATGTGTTACAACTGCACACTCTTTCGCAAAACCTTCAACGTGATCAGCCTCTTTACTAAAAAATGATTTCGGAATAAAAATCGGAAAATAAGCATTTTCATGACCTGTATCCTTAAACATACGATCCAAAACACTTTGCATTTTTTCCCATATGGCATAACCATATGGCTTAATTACCATACATCCACGTACGGCTGAATTTTCAGCTAAATCTGCTTTTAGTACAAGATCATTGTACCATTGTGAATAACTTTCACTTCTCGGCGTTAATGCTTTTGCCATTTTCCTTATTCTTAATTTTGTATCCGTTTCTTTACAAGAGGCACAAAAATAAGAAAATTTAAAGCAATTCATTCGACCTTAATCGCGTATTTTATAATATTGCAACGATCAACGATTGAATAAACCTTAACATAATTTAAGCCTTAATATTTTTTTGAAATAAATTTACATTTTTTAATATTACGGCATGTTTTTTGCTTGTTTTCACCTTGTAATTAAACCATTAAAATCCGGAGGATTCGTGATGAAAACCTATACAATTTTCGGCTTATTGACTCTTCTTATTGCCAGTGGATGTAGTTCTACTCAATGGGCAGATAACAGTTATTACGACGATGACTTATACTACAAACCTAAAAGTCAGCCCATTGCCGTAGATGACTCCTATGCCCCTATCCAAAAAGAGAAAACACTTCAAAAAGAAGACAGGCAAGATCTGGCCCAGTTAAAAAACGATTACAACAAATCTGAACTGGCTGTTGAGGATAATCGTAACTTCTCGCAAATTCAGGCAGAGTATATGGATTTGTTGACTAATGATTCCATTAATCAAGTTGATTCGCTGCTCTACTTCAATGAAGAAACCGGATACTGGGTCGATGGATTCGAGGGTTCAGCCATGGATCAGGATTATGCAGAGCGACTGATAAAATTTCACGGTCCTTTTAACGGTATTCCTTATTGGTCACCTTTATATAATGATTTGATTTATTTTAACAGCTGGGATTGGAATGTATATGTTGATGGTAATTATGCTTACGCTTTCCCAACATGGAGCAACCCATGGTATAATGATTATCGCTTCAATTTTGGATATAATAATCCTTGGAGATGGAATTTCTCAATGAGTTGGGGATGGGGATATCCTTATTGTGGTCGTTATGGTTGGTACGATCCTTGGTACTCCCCATGGTGTGACCCATGGTATTATCCTTATTACGGGCACCATCACCATCATTACCCTTGGTATGGTGGAGGTTATTACCCACCTTATTATGGAGGTGGCGGTGGAGGAATAGCTGTCAGAAAAGATTATAAACCACGCGGTGGTCAGGCAACATCTGTAAGACCCGGTGGAAACAGTACTAATATGGTTAACCGTTCAACCGGAGGAAGAACTGGAATTAAAAATAATACCTATCAAACTACAACACCAAACAGAGAATCGTACCAGGTTGGTAATAGCAGGATTACGTTTGACGACAATAAAGGAAGAACAATCACAAATACAAACACCGGAAGGACTTATACATATATAAACCGTCAGAATAATAACACAACTAAATCTGTTAATCAACAATCCGGTAACAGTAATAATGCTAATCAAAGAGTTGGAACCAGCAGAAGAGGCTACACTCCTACTTACTCCAATTCCAGAAGTTCATCAAGTCGTTCGAGCTACAATCGAACATCAACTTATACTCGTCCATCAACCACACGTAGTTCTGGTTCATCGAGTAGAAGTAGTGTAACAAAAAGTACCAACAGAAGCTATTCCGGTAGTTCCGGAAGAAGTTCGTCTTACCGAAATTCAGGCTCAAGTTCATCATATTCTCCTAGCCGTTCATCAGGAAGCACAAGTAGAAGCTCTTACACTCCAAGTCGCTCTTCAAGTAGTTCTTCGGGTAGTAGTTATCGAAGTTCAAGCTCAAGAAGTTCTTCTGGTAGCAGTTACAGAAGCTCAAGCGGTTCCAGTTCAAGAAGTTCTGGTAGTTCTGGAGGTTCATCCAGAAGTAGTGGTGGCGGTAGCAGCAGAAGTGGTGGAGGCCGCAGATAATAAACCTAACTAATTACCCTAATAAAATTACAACCATGAAAAAAGTACTTTATTTTATAATCGTAAGCCTTTGCCTGACGAGTTTTGTAAGGGCGCAAAATATAGACGATGCACTTCGCTTTAATAAGCGCGAATTAACAGGTACCTCACGTTCGTTGGGAATGGCTAATGCCTTTGGAGCGCTCGGTGGTGATTTAAGTGCATTAAGTATCAACCCGGCAGGTATCGCTGTGTATCGTACTTCTGAATTTGCTTTTACACCATCCATTTCTTTAAATCAGTCGGATGCTTCTTATATGGGATTAAATAGTTCTGATGACAAGTATTCTTTCCCATTAAACCAAATTGGTTTTGTAGCAAGTAACCGTCCCTTACGAGAAAAGGAAAAAGGATTAATCAGTACTCATTTCGGATTCACCTATAACCGTACAGCTGACTTTAATGAAAATACTTCTATGTTGATTGGCAGAGGGGTTAAGGATGGCGACTACAATTTAGATGGACAAGTTACCAATGTTCGTACTTTATTAAGTGCTATTCGTAATGAGGCACATGGTTACTATGATAATGAAGGGAATTTTATTCCGGCAAATAATACTGTAAATGACTTTGCAGGAAGAACTGCATGGGCCTATAACACCTATTTGATGGATCCTCTTTTTGAAGGTAGCACACAGCATTTCAGCCAATATGAAGATGTTATTGACTATGATGACGGCACCAGTGAAATTTATAACAGAAACGTAAACGGCATTACTCAGTACAATTTAATTGAGCGAAGTGGATACAGTGGTGAATATGGCTTTACTTTTGGAGCCAATATTAGTCATGTGCTTTTACTAGGTGCTTCTATTAATATTCAATCGTTTAATTTTGATCAAACTGAGAGTTTTAGAGAAATAAACGATAATAGTTTTGATCCTTCAGGACCACTGGACATGGATTATTATGATGCCTACAACAAACTCAACCAGAAAGGTATTGGTGTGAATGGTAAATTTGGATTAATTCTGAACCTACACCCTTTGCGTATTGGGGCATCTATTCATTCGCCAACTTTTACTGAAATTGAAGAAGAGTACTATTCAGGTATTGAATCTTATATGGTGAATCTGAAAAATTACAATTCAAAGTCACTTGCCAGTGAATTTAATTACCAGTACCGCTCACCATACCGTGTTCAAGGTAGTGCCGCAATTGTTTTAGGTAAATTAGCTCTATTATCGTTTGATTATGAAATGACAGATCATACCTCTTCTAAGTTTTCTTCAAAGGATGGATATGAAACCATATTTAATCAGATCAATGATGATATAAACATGCAGATGAAAAAAACGCATGATTTAAGGGCTGGAATTGAAATTAAACCTGTTCCTTATTTTGCCTTACGAGCAGGTGCTGCTTATTTCGATTCCCCCATTAAGGATGAGTTTGTTGATGCAGATTTAACAAAATGGATGGCTACCGGCGGTATAGGTATTCGAAACAAGAATTTCTTCTTTGATGTAGCATATGCCTACAAGTTTAATGAGGCCAATCATTACCTTAATACAAGTCAGGGATCTATGCTTGAAGGCTTATATTTTGCCGATCCGGTTGCATTGGAATATCGCAACCACCAGGCCAGCTTTACCTTTGGTTGGAAGTTTTAACCTTCTCCAACCTATTCTTAACCATAACAAAGGCCGCTTTATTACAAAAGCGGCCTTTATCTGTTATACTGTCTCGTCCTGCAATAAGTTGATATTGTGTCAACCTATTGCAGGACGACTCATACCTTTTGCATACTAAAATTAGCATTATAAATGCTGGTACAGTACCAATATAAATCACCTAGTTGTTTAAACAACCAAATTACCAATAAACTTGTTACTAAAGCATCAATTATTAAAGACACATATTTCTAAACAAACCATTATGAGTGAATTAATAAATAACTCCCGATACCGAAAAGAACGTTTGAAGGAACTGATTCTTAAACTCCATGAAGGTGAATCGGCAGAAACTGTTCGACAGGAACTAATCGAAACATTAAAAAACATACCTTACGGCGAAGTGGTTGAGGTGGAACAGGAACTAATGCAAGAGGGGCTTCCTGAAGAAGAGGTATTAAAACTGTGTGATATACATGGTTCGGTACTTGAAGGAAATGTTGATTTAAGTGGTGCAAAAGATATTCCGGATGGTCATCCGGTAGATGTTTTCAAGAAAGAAAATATCGAACTTAAGAAAACAGCCGACAAGGCTTTGGGTTTATTAAAAGCTTTAAACCTGGTGAGTGATGCTGAATTCGAAAAATATATTCTGGGCCTGCAAGGTGTTTTTAACCAGTTGATGGATGTGGATAAACATTACCTGCGCAAAGAATATCTCGTATTTCCATACCTTGAAAAAAATGAAATTACCGGACCTCCCAAAATAATGTGGGGAAAACACGATGAAATACGTGAACAGTTAAAGGGTTGTATCGAAATTCTGCAAACCAAAGAAATTAGCAAGGGTGATTTAAACGATGCATTAGACTTGCTGTTTATTCCGTCCTTACAGGCGTTGACCGATATGGTTCAGAAAGAAGAAGAAATTCTGTTTCCGATGAGTATGGATGTGCTCACCACCGAAGATTGGTGGAGTATTCACAAGCAAACTCTCGAATTTGGATTTTGCCTTTACGATCCTGATGTTGAATGGCAACCCGAAGGTCTGGCCGATGAAAAAGAAGAAACCGGTATCACTACCGACGGTAATATACAACTACCATCTGGTAGTTTCACTGCAAAGGAAATTATGGCTATACTCAACAGTGTTCCGTTCGACATGACCTTCGTAGATAAAAACGATAAAGTGAAGTATTTTACACAAGGTAAGGAACGGATTTTTGTACGCAACCGATCAATTATTAACCGGGATGTGCGCCTGTGTCATCCTCCGGGAAGCACCCATATCGTTGATAAAATTTTGGAAGATTTTAAATCGGGCAAAGCATCACATGCTCCTTTCTGGATACAAATGAAAGGGCAATTTATTAAGATCGAGTACTTCGCTCTACGTGACGAAAAAGGCGAATACCTGGGCACCCTGGAGGTTTCACAGAATCTGACTGAGAACAGGGCACTGGAAGGTGAAAGACGAATATTATCGTACACAGATGAAAATTAATGAAAGCATGGAACAATTGATAATTACCCCAAAAACCAAGATATATAACCTACTGGAAGCTTACCCTCAACTGGAGGATGTATTAATAAGCACAGCTCCGCAGTTCAAAAAACTTAAGAACCCTGTTCTGCGCAAAACAATTGCGAAAGTCACCAGTCTTAGCCAGGCTGCCATTATTGGTGGATTAAACGTGGAAGAGTTGGTTATTAAATTACGTAACGAGGTCGGTCAGACTTCAACTGATAACCTTGAAATTGAAGGAGGAAATTACACAACTGAAAAGCCACAATGGTTTGATCAAAAAAAGATATCTGCTACAATTGATATCAGAGATATGCTGAATGAAGGAGAACAACCCGTTCACGAAGTCATGTCAGCCGTTAAAAAACTCAAAGAGCAGGAAATTCTTGAAGTCATTGCACCATTTATACCTGCTCCATTAATTGATAAATCATTAAGTATGAATTATCAACACTGGTTAGATAAGCGAGGGGATGATGAAGTTGTGGTTTATTTTTATGCTAGTGAAGCATAAGCTCCTAAGCTAAAATTGAATTATAAATAAAAGAGAGTTTTAGCAAAAAAGGCCCCATTCCGAAGAATGAGATTACAAACCCATTGATTTTATTAGCCCCGAGGCCTGTAAAAGTAGTCCATCGGGGCGTTTTTTTATTCCAATCGACCAGCTTTACCCTTCCATAGGGTTGATTTTTAATCTCCATCGACTCAATATGCATCTCAAGTAGGTTGGTACACCACTTAATCGACTTGATTTTTAACTTCAACTGGCTGAATATGCGAAATAACTGGCCTAAGTAGGTAGTCAAGAGGGTGAAAATCGAATTCAAGAGGGTAAATAAGCTTGTCCATTGACTTTGTTAAGGGACCCATAGGGTAAAAATTGATAATGTGCACTTGAATATCACTATTTGTAGGCGTTCTGAGTTTAAAATTTAGATCGAACTCACGTTATTAATAAACCCGTCAGGTTGTAAAAACCTGACGGGTTTGAATGCTTATATCATTAAAGGCACTGATTGCAAATCAGCGCCAGCATGAGCGTAAGAGCACGCTTGACTTGACACTAGTGTTTATAGGTTCCATCAGGCAGATTAGTTGGAAGTTTAAAGGTATCATCTGTTAATAGTTCATAGACGGCCTTATCTGTTTCTTTAACCTTTTGTAAAGTATTTAATTTCCACTCATGCCCGATCTCATTAATTCTATTCTCCTGAGCTCCCAGAATAGATGACATTGCCCAATAAAAATATTCAGTTACCTGACAATCATACTCACACGTAGAATCATCATATGAGTACCAGGCATTTGCCGGATATGTCTTCGGTATTGTTTTAAAGCTGCCACCTCGTGCAACATCCATAGCATTCGAAATACTGGTTCCCTCTTTTTCACCAAACACATCAGGGTATGCATATGAATAGCCTGAGTGAGTTATGATGTGCCATATTTCCTCCAATGAAGCATCAAACCGGCCATTTTTGCCGGCTGAAATATAATTTGGGTTCGTTTCATCATTACCCAGATCCTGCCCCATTCTTCCGGAAGGAAAAGTATTACGCAAATCTCCTTCTTTTTTCCACATCACCACGAAAGCTTTATTTTCAATCATCTTTTCCAGCACAAGCTTGTTATCGACTTCACCATCCTCATCATTGTCAAGATATTGGGCCATAACATTAGCTGCATGCAAAAGGTTTGCATCCGTAACGCCAATAACGGCATATATATCAATTCCAAAAACAACTACTTTACGGCTGAAATTCTTTAATATTCCATCCGTATTAGCAACAATCTTAAAATTTGGGTCATTACCCGGATTGACACCAGCTTTTTTTGTGATTGTTTCTTTTGAGCAAGAGAAACAAGTTACTGCTACAAATAATAAAACGGTCAAGGCTTTTTCTTTCTTCATCATTTATAATTTTAATTAAATGTTTACTTGTGGTTTCCCATGACAAATGAATAACTATAATCAGAAAATACCACACAGAAAAGGTCCGCTTGCTTCTATTCGGACTACCTCAACGATTCGTAATACTGCTTTGGCGTTTGGCCTTCTAATGCTTTAAATGCACTATAAAATGTTGATTTAGAATTAAACCCGGATTCCTCCGCTAAACCCACAAACGATAATTTCTTCGCCTTATTTGACAAGAGTAGCCTTTTGAATTCTCCTACTCTATATCGATTAATTAATTGATAAAAATTACAGTGCCCCTCTTTATTAATCAATCTTGAAACCTCCTTTTCATTCAATCCGACATATTCTGACAATAAGCCCAAGTTTAATTTTGGATCAGTAAATAGTCTTTCTGTTTGTATTAAATCATTTAGTTTTATCCAATGTTCGTAGTCTTTATCCTCACCTTTACTTTCATCAGAAACAACGTTCTTCCTCATATTATTGGCAAATAGTTTCTTCTTAAATATTTCAGGTTGTGAAAAACCATTATGCCCAATCCAGAAAATCATAAAGAGAGTCAAAAAACTCGATAAACCAGCAAAATACGGATCAAGCCAGTGCAATTGAATAACAATCAAATCTTCAATAATCCATAATGCATGAAAACCAAGAAAAATAAATACAATGACTCTCATCCATTTCAGGCTAAGCAATTCAAGGTTTGAATAATAGTTCTCAACTCTCTGCTTATGTTTTTTTAAGAAATTATTTATATACAGGAGTATGAAAATATTGAAGCAGTACTCAACAAGTATTATGGTCTCACCAATTATATTAAAAATGATGCCCGGCAAGAAAAGTAAATAATAGTAATATCTGATTGGACTGTTAATAGTCTGTTTACTATATAGTAACAGAAAAGGCATGGTAAACAAAGATGATTGAACAAGCCTTATTTCATTTTCTGTTATCGATTCCATTAATACTGAAAGTACTTCGCAGGATAAGCAGATAAGAAATAAACTAATAAAAATATTAGCCCGCCTGTTTTCTGACTTGACAGTTAAAAATAAAACTCCCAACATTACAGCTGTTGCAATTGAAAAAACATCTACCAATGTGAAGACATTGATTTCCATTTCCAGAGTGTACAAACCCATAGTTATATATGTCAATAAATTAACGAGATACAATGCATAAAACACCATCAATTGATGAATATAAATTGACTCTTAAGTTATACCAATATTACAGAACAAATTTAGAAAATGATCTAACACCAAAACTACCATAAAATTAGCCTTATTCTTCTGTTCTTTTTTATTTCTGCTGCGTTGAAAAATATCGTCGTAGCTATGGCTATGCCTTAATTTCTCGCCTTTAAAAACATCAATAGGTATTTCTTACTTTTCAACCACAAATGACTCAAATTTCACAGATTTTAGTTCCGCTTTGCGGAACAATTTTTGCTAATTGGTGCAATCGTTAGTTTGTCTTTGTAAAAGCAAAGAGAGAAAAGAGAATATTTTCTTTGGA
>NZ_CEXQWX010000106.1:0-20971 GCF_982718395.1 Carboxylicivirga sp. | reverse complement strand
GCTTATAGTTTTAATATGTATCAACACATTTTTATGACATGCTGAGATAGGTGGCTGAAAATAGGCAATGGCTTTATTAATGCGTTCAATCAGATGGTTGACGTAATTGTCATCACCAGTTGTTACAATTCTATTTACCTGAGATCGGAAACTATTAGCCACATTTTGAAGGGGTTTGGTTTCTTTCAATAAACTCTCGGCCCAACTTTTGTGTTGTTGCTTTTTTGAGCGTTTTTCATCCTTGGTATAGGACTTAACATGCTGATGTAGAGAAATAACCAGATCGTTAAAATCAAAAGCTTTTAGAACAAACTGATTAAAGTACTTTTGAGACTCTTCTTTTAATATTGGTCGCAACGCATCAGTGTTCATCTTTTGCATAACAAAATTTCGTAATGAAGCGTCCGCAGCAATGCCTTGTTGAGGAATAGGAGTTTTAAGGATAAGACCATCCAATGATGTTAGCCTCGAAAGAGCTACATAAACCTGACCAGCAGCAAAAGCTTGTCCCACATCTATTATTGCTTTTTCAAAGGTTAATCCCTGGCTTTTATGCACAGTTATGGCCCAAGCTAGTTTAATGGGGTATTGGATAAATTCACCCACAACTTGCTCTTCAACTTCATTGGTTTCTTTGTTGAGTTTATATTTCTTGTTTTCCCAGGTATAAGGTTCAACAATAACCGAATCACTGCCATCGTTAAAGCTAACTTTTATCTCATCTTTAGTAATGTACGAGATAGTGCCAATTTTACCATTGAAGTAACGTTGTTGACCCGAGAAATCATTTTTTATAAACATTACCTGGGCTCCTTTTTTGAACTGCATGTTTTCTTGCAATGGATATTGATGCTCTTTGAAATCTCCTTTTATTTCTGATTCAAAAGAAAAGATTTCTCCATCCAGCTCTGCCAAACACTCTTTGTTTTTAGTATCTGCAATAGCATTGTGCGTGGTTAGCTGGATGTAACCATCATTATTATGCTGATTAAACTCGGGACGATAATATTGATTTAACAAACTAATATCGGCAGTGGTGACTTGGTTATCCCGAAAATGATTCAATAAATCAATAAATTTCTGGTCTGATTGACGATAGACTTTCTCCAGTTCAATATGAATTGGATGGTGATTTTGTAAAACTTGAGCATCAAAAAAGTAAGGGCTTTTATAATAGCGTTTCAGGTATTGCCATTCTTCATGTTTGGTAACTGGGGGTAGTTGAAGCATATCACCAATAAATAAAACCTGTAATCCGCCAAAGGGAGTATTTTGCTGACGGCGCACATGGCGACAAATCAAATCAATGGCATCAAGTAAGTCGGCTCTCAGCATACTGACCTCATCAATCACCAGCAGTTCCATATTACGAATCAGGTTCCTCTTAACGGTGTGCATCTGTATATTCTTAATCAACGAACGCGGTGTATTAAAATGAGCCAGAGTCTGCATGTGTTCCGGATCAATTCCATTGTTATCTGGAATAAAAGCACCAAAAGGTAATTGAAACAGTGAGTGAAGGGTAACTCCGCCAGCATTAATGGCTGCAATGCCGGTTGGCGCAGCCACTACCATATTTTTGTGCGTATGTTCCTTAATACGATGTAATAGTGTGGTTTTTCCGGTACCAGCCTTCCCGGTTAAGAAAACACTCCGATTGGTTGTATTGATATATTTGGAGACTAATGACTGAAGTGTGTCTGTCTGTGTGTGCATGAAACTAAACTTAATAATGTGGCAAGATACTGGAAAAAGTGCTTGGTGCAAAGCGTCCGATGTTTGTAAAAGTAATTGACAAATGCTTTTTGGCCGTTGGCTTTTCGTACCTTTGCAAAAAATCAAGATACAATGGCAAACTTGGATTCATATCGCCAACTCAGGGAAGAGATTGATGCATCAACCATCAAATTGTGGGACGAACACCATAGCGATATGGCATGTAAAAAAGGCTGTGATAAATGTTGCTTGAATTTTGATGTTTTTCCTATTGAATTTGATTATATCCAAGAGCAGCTTAGGGAACTTTATCCTGAAGTTTTAGATCAGCCGTTACCTGAGAAAACAGGAGAGAAGTGCTTCTTTTTAAAAGATCATCAATGTAGTATATACGAAGCACGTCCTATTATTTGCCGTACCCATGGTTTTCCACTTTTGTATATGAATGAAGACGGTGATCAGTGGGAGTTATCACATTGTGAGCTTAACTTTACCAAGGTTGGCGAAGACTATTTCCACGAGGAGAACTGTTATGCACAAGATACCTTCAACAGCCGATTGTTTATGCTGAACAAAGAGTATATTAAAACAGTTCATCCGGATAAGAGAGAGTTTGATTTGGTTCCATTGGTGGAGTTAGTGAAATAGACCTCATTTGTTAAGCTGGTATCAGAAAAAGTGTTATTATTTACTTGCAACATGACTCATTAGAGAAATATTAACAGTATTCATCAATTAAAAGGATTTATTCATCTTAAATTATTGAATAAGATATTCTTGTCTTTTATATTGCATAATTAACTGTTAGCTCATTACTTAAATGATTGTCAGAGTCCTTGTTTCCATACTTTTTATATGTACCAATTCTGCTTTTTTTAGCTTGATTGCGAAAGACAGCACTAAGGTAATTCAGCTTCATGATCAGGCATATAAGCTTGAATTGAGTGAGCCCGACAGCGCAATAGCATTATATAAAAAGGCTGCCGATATAAGTCAGTCCATACACTACGCCATTGGTGAAGGGCGAAGTTACAACTATATGGGTATTGTTAATTTTGAACAAGGTCAGTATCTAGAAGCAAAAAGGCTAAACCTGAAAGCGATCCCTCTTTTTCAATCCGTTAACTACCAACTTGGAATTGCCGCATGTTTAATTAATTTAGGAAATATTGAACTTTATCTTGGTAATTACGATCAGAGTATGTCCTATTATATCGAAGGCATCGAAACCTACGAAGCATTAGATGATCTCCAACGCTTAATGTGGACCTATAACAATATGAGTTCATTATTCCTGAATAATCAACAAGGACAAAAAGCACTTGATTATGCCATGAAAGCGAAAGGTTTAAGCATCCAAATAGTTGATTCTATAGCTTTAGCAGACAGCTATATTAACATGGCCAATGCCAGTTTAATGCTAAAAGACTCATTGGCTTACCTCAGGCATTCGATGCAGGCTTATATTATTTCAGAAAGCACCAAAAACCTATATAACCAGTTACTTGCAGCCAACAACCTGGCAAATCATTTTATACAAACATTACAATTGGATTCTGCCGAAGTATATACGAAGAAAACAATAGAGCTGGCTAAATCATATCAGAATCCATACAACATATCTGAATCGTTACTTACTGCGGGAAAGTTAGCATACAAACAAGGTTTATATATTGTTGCTAATGACAAACTTCAATCTGCCAGGCAAATGGCTAATAACTATAGCCTGGATAAATTAAAAGTGAACATTGCCCATCAGCTTTATTTTGTTCATAAAGCTTCAAATAATCATCAGGAAGCAAGTGCAGACATGGCACTTTATATGCAATTAAAGGATTCTATCAACCAGGTAGAAACGCTGAAGTACATTCATTTGCTTGAACAAAAATTTGAGAATACCAAAAAAGAACAGACCATACAGAATCAGGAACTTGAACTAGCAGCCCAGGAAAGGTCACTTTCAAGAAACCGTTTATTATTTGTTATTGTAGGGACGATTATAATTGTATTGGGTATTGTTATTTTCTCGCTAAGAAAATACAATAAGCAGGCAGCAAAACTGCACGCTGAACAAATGAAGCGATTTAAAGAAGAACAAAAGAATTCAGCTCTTAAGGCGGTTGTTAAAGGTCAGGAACAAGAACGTGTGCGGTTAGCCAGAGAACTTCATGATGGGGTTAACGGTGGTTTAGCTGCCATTAAGCTAATAGCAGCTAGTCAGAAAAACAGACCTTCAAATGGAACACTGTGTGAAATTGAGGACTTACTCAATGATCTGAGCCAAGAGGTACGAGAAATGTCACATAACCTTATGCCCGGATCTCTAGCCAAGGGTGGATTAATCCAATCAATTTCTGACTTGGTTAATCGTTTTAATCATAGTCAGAATATCGGGTTTGAAGTGCAATACATTGGCGCTATTGATCAAATTCCTGAGGACACTAAGTTCTATGTGTACCGAATAATACAAGAACTACTCAAAAATGTACTTAACCATTCTAATGCTTCAGAGTGCTTGCTTCAGTTATCAGTGCATGATGACTCTTTTAATATATGCTGCGAAGATAATGGTATAGGAATGGACACCAAACTAAACGGAAATGGGATTGGGATGGCGAATATTAAAGGGAGGTTGGAATTTTTAAATGGTACTATAGATTGTCAGTCGGTACCTAACGAAGGAACTTCCATTAACATTGAGATACCAATAATCAATAGATTGTTAGATATTAGACAAAAGACATGAGACTAATTTACAAGGCGCTCAATGTCAGCATTATATTAAACCTGGTATTTAGCCCGCAATGGTCTGGATTTCTCCTTCTTATAAAAGTTTAATGAAGTATTGAATGGCGTAAATATGATAAAAGTAGCCATAACGGATGATCATCCCTTAATACTTAAGGGTATATCAGAGCTAGTTGCTAAAGAAAGTGACATGGAATTACTTGCTCAATTCAATAATGGCAAAGATTGTCTAGAGGCCATTAAGCAATTGGATATTGATGTACTTCTGCTCGATTACAATTTACCGGACATGGATGGTGAGCAAATTTGCCAGGCAGTTAAAAGTACCAATCCTTCTATAAGGATACTTGTTCTAACATCATTTGATGAAACTGGAATTTTAAAGAAAACAATGAGTGCCGGAGCCATTGGTTACGCCATAAAAACCGTTAAGGATGAGGTGCTTTTGGATGCTATAAGAACAGTATACGTAGGTAATCAGTTTATTCAGAAAGAATTGCAGGAACAGCTTATCCGGGAATCTATTCTATTAAAACGTACTGTTGGTGAAACACCACGCCTTACACGGAGGGAAAAGGAGATACTTAAACTTATTACCGACGAATTAACAACATCTGAAATTGCCAATAAACTTACTATCAGTCCAAAAACGGTTGAGACACACCGCCTGAACCTCTTACACAAGCTTAATGTTAAAAATACCGCTGGGTTAGTAAAGGTGGCGCTTAAATTCAATATGGTGTAATCCCTCACCTGTGCCATTAATCACTTCTTGATGATAATTAGTACTCTTTAACAAAGAAGTTGTATTTCTGGTATGCTGCTTGCTATATATCAAGCGTAGATTTTTTTCATAGATTTGGGTTTAGGTTATTGAAAAAAGACCACTGTTAACGAACAGATGGTCTTTTTTACTTTTCAGGCTAAGGGAAAACCCTTAGAAAATAAATACACTTTTTCCCTGATGCAACAGGCTCAAGGCTCATGTAATTTGCATTAAAAATTACAGCCATGAACCAATTAAGATTTACTTTCGCTATTTGTTTAGCCGTTATTTTAAACAGCTATGTAAATGCCCAAAATTTCGATTGGGCAACTTCATTTATGCCTGTTTCAGGCCACAACTCAAGATTCATTGAAGACATTTGTATCGACCCCGCAGCCAATAGCTACACCCTTGGTACCTTTAATGCTTCAATTGTAATAGATGGAGATACTATTGTGCCTTATAAGGCACCTGCTTATTCGTGCTACATTGTAAAAAAAGATATTGACGGCAATACGCTTTGGGTAAAAACCTTTGGCACCAATACCTATAACTTTGCTGAGCAGATTTTATATGCCAAAGGTCACCTCTATGTTTCAGCATATCTTCCGGGCGATAGTGTTTATCATTCCAATGGTGCTTTTGCAGTCGACCCATTGTACCGTGCAATGCTGTTAAAATTTGATACTGATGGCAACTATATCAGTCATGTGGGACACGACAGAAGCTTCCGCTATACGGTGATGGCAGCCACTGATAGTGTAATATATGCAGCCAAGTACGGACAGATTGACAAGTATAATTTTGACCTGCATCGCACAGGTAATTTTGCGTTAAAGGGCAGGTTTAGCATTACCACTACTGATATAGCAGCTGTAAACGATACTTCAATACTGATTACCGGTCAGTTTGGAGGATACGTTACTTATCGTGGAGATACCATTCACGATACTTTTAGTGGTAGTGGCTATCCGGCCTTTTTAGCAAGTATAAATGCAAATGATGAATTGCATTGGATGTATGCTTACGGTAAAGCTTATCTCGAACCAAAATTATTTTATTATCCACACGACCAATATTTCTACCTTGCAGGTAACTACAACGATAATTTCGAAATTGACGGACATGAGTTTGCCCTTTCTCAGTTTAATGGGGCTCATGGATTTTTAGTCCGGTGTAATATGCAGGGCGAGGTGATTGAAAAAGGTGTTCTTAACCCAACACATAACGGGGATCAGCAACTTATTGACATTGTAGCTACTGACAGGCATGTGTATGCTGCAGGGCGCGTGTTAGGAGGAGGAGTAAATTATAATATGGGTGACACCTTGTACCGCTGGCCAAATTATTTCGGCTATGTTTATAAATTCGACAGGGCATTGAATGAAATATATTCAGAAGGAATGCATACTATAAATCGTCAAGTGGGAGGCAGTGTAACGATTAAAGCAATCGCTCAAAGTCGTGATCAGTTTGGTCGTGAGAATCTGATAATTGGAGGTACGAGTACGATTGATTTGATTTTAGGTTGTGATACCTACCCGGCAAGAGGATCTGTAATGTTTAACTTGGTTGATGCCGTTCCTGATGATCTGCCGCAGGCAAGCTTCTATTATGCTGATCGTGGAGAAGGTAATATTCGTTTTTTTACTTCCATGCAAAATAAAGATTACCATTATTGGGATTTTGGTGATGATAGCCCTTTTGATTCAGTAAAAATTAACCCTTACCATCAATATGATAGAAAAGGTGAGATATTGGTTAAGCTGCATGCCGGAAACAAATGTGGCGAAAAGGTTTATGAGAAAACGGTTAAAATTAAAGGGTTGGGAGAAATGAACCCGGCTGAAACCCACAATAATAATCTATACATAGGACAAATTAAAGGCGTAGGCTTTAGAGATGATGCTACTTTTACTTTACGGGATAAAAACGGTGCGGAGAAAGCTATCCGTGATTATCAATATGTTGACAGTACCACTTATAATATTTTAATAGAATTTGATCATCAACCTACAACAAGCTACGACCTGTATATGCAAAATGGCGGTGATAATGATACGCTGGTTAATGCCCTTGAAGTTATTGACGGAACAAAGCATGATATTCAGATAGAATTTAGTGGTCCTCCCGAAGTACTTGGGAAGCGCCGATACACTTATACAGCCAACATTGAAAATAAAGGAGATGAAACAGCTTATGGAGTGCCGGTTTCTATATGTGTACCTATTAACTCTGAACCCATGTTGAATACCCGCATTTTAGCTTCTGATGAACACCGGGATTGGATCAATAAAATGAAAGGTCCTTTCAGGCCAATGTCAAACCAGGGATTTGGCGATTTTGAGGTAGCTACCTTCTTCTTCCCGGTACTTCCGGGTAAAGCATCTTATAAAATCAACTTCAGCATAATTACAGGCAGTAGTGAAGATTCAAGGGTTGGTGCAGTGTTTGACAGGCCTTTATATTCAGGTACCAGCTTTTTTATTGACCCGGAAACTACGGCTGCTGTACTAGGCGATTCTATTGTATGTCCTGATAACAGGGCTGTAGATTTTATGCTCGACTTATTTAACCTTGATGCACTTGAACCGGGCATTAATATTCCCAACCTGGGCTGTGTCCTTTACAGCTTCCTGATTGAACAAATCGGAGGATCTACCTTAGGAGGAGGAAGCGGAAGTGGGGGCTCTACCGGCTTTAATGGTACACCCTGGGGAGGCGGTTTTAATACAAGTAACTTTACAGGTAATTTACCTCTTCCTCAACCAGCTAATCAACCCTGGTATTTTGCTCCAATTATAATAGAGTCGATTAAAAGAGCCAACCCGGATATGCCGGATGAAAACGCTATTGCTACATACGAAAATTACATCGAAACCTTTCCAAACAGCACCAACGATAGCGGTTCGG
Source organism: Carboxylicivirga sp. (assembly GCF_982718395.1). NCBI lineage: Bacteria > Pseudomonadati > Bacteroidota > Bacteroidia > Marinilabiliales > Marinilabiliaceae > Carboxylicivirga > Carboxylicivirga sp. The sequence continues at coordinate 12,828 of NZ_CEXQWX010000106.1, read as the reverse complement.
TACCTGATGTGCAAGGTGAACCGGAATCAATTGAATACCCAACAGATATTTTGTGTGTTAGCGATTGTGAGCTTTCAATTTATTTATATCACGAGCTTCCCGATTGTTCCAAAGACCCTGAGGCATGTCACTTGCCTCTGGAACCTATTCCTACTATGAAAAAGGAAGACCTTGTTAACGATGAAACCATTGAAGATAAAGCCAGGCAGTTGGATTTGATTATTGAGGAAGATTCCTTTTGGAAACAAGTTTGGGAAGTCTGGTATGAATATTCTGTCCAAAATTCGAAAGATCCTAATGAAAAATATGCAGTAAGCGGCTTTGGAGAAGAAAGCTTTACCTTGAATAATACCAATCTGACTTATCACATCACTTTTGAGAATGCTGATACAGCAACGGCTCCTGCCAGCGAAGTGTTTGTATATGATACGCTTGATTTAAGCGTATTAGATACTACTTATTTCGAATGGAAATCCTTTGGCTGGGCTGATTATTTTATTCCGCTAAATGAACAGGGAACAAGTGTAAATAAGTTGTTTGATACCAGACCTTATGGTGATAATTTCATCCTTGAATTTGATGGTAAAATTGATGAGAACGGTATTTTATCAGCCGTATTTACATCACTTGATACAGCTACACTTGCCTTAACCAACAACTTACATGATGGTTTTCTTAAACCTAATATAAATAAGCCCGAAGGTGAAGGCTATTTTACCTTTACTATTGCTCAACAGCCAAATTTAGAACATGGTACAAGCATTGCCAATCAGGCAGTCATTGTTTTTGACCGTAATGAGCCTATCTATACAGGAGTGGCCATTAATACCATCGATATTGAACCACCGCATAGTACAATCATTCCTTTCGAAAACGAGTTGCAACAGGATAGTATAATCCATGTACAAATTGAAGGCTCGGATTCAGGCTCTGGCATAAAAGGCTATAATGTTTACATTAAAAAGAATGATAGTCCTTATAGTCTAATGCTTCGGGACTACACCAGGAATGATTTTTACATTGCCGCAAATTATGGCGATACATACAGTTTTATTGCAGCAGCAAAAGATAATGTGAATAATGTAGAATATCAGGAATTAATCGCAGAAGCCACCGTAAAAGTGGAAAACAAGGCCACTTCAGTATTCACCCCTGAACTCAGTGAGCATGTGCTTATTTATCCTAACCCGGTGATTGACGATGCCACGGTAACCGTAAGCTATGGTATAGAACTGGAAAAGTATATTATACATGATATAACCGGACAAAAGGTAATGGAGCGGGATTTTGAAGCTATTCAACCTGCACCGATTAAAACGGCTAAATTAAGTGCGGGCATTTACATTGTTGATATCTATACCAGCAAAGGTATTGCCCGGCATAAGATTTATAAAAGGTAAATCTGCCGGGCCTTTGTGCTGTTGTTGGTTTATGGCTGAGGGTGCCCGGAAACGGCACCCTCTTTTAATTTAGCGCACTGGCAGTGCTGATTATTCCGGGATAACAGAAACAGATGTCATCGGCATACCCCAATCAGGAAAAGCTGGCTTTAATGTGCCCGATAATGAGTACTTTTTCCATTACCGATTTCAGAGAATTCGCTTTTAAAAATATCAATAAATATTCCCTGCTTTTTCAACCACAAATTCCTCAAATTGCACAGATTTTAGTTCCGCAAAGCGGAACAATTTGCGTTAATCAGTATAATCTGTAGTTTTAAAATTCTTATTAATTTTTAAAAGCAACTTCCCTGTTACCGATTTTCAGAGCTATGGTGGGTTATTGGATATTATTAACTTTATCAGACCAGGTTTCAAAGTCGGACTCTAATAAATAAAGCTGGTACTCATTAGTATTATCAAGGGCCACTGCAACTTTAAGTTCCTCAACTTTATACAGCGACAAAGTAACGGATCCGTCATTCAGATCCATTTCTGTCCATGGATAAGGTACCAGAGATTTAACGTGCTCACAGAATCTGGCCAGATTTTCAGGTGAGCTAAGCTCAGACTGATAAACTCCAATAATCTTCTCAGCTTCCGTTTCAAACATATCAGCTACTGCGTCCAGTAACATGGAGTGAGAGTTGGGCATAAGAGAATCCAGATAGCCGCCGTTTTTAACATACTCTTCTAAGTGATTGTGCCATTCGACCTGCAGAGTTGAAAGTGGTTTAAATTCATCTTTTATTAATTCAATCATGCTTTTTGTTTTAATCTTATAACACTGTTTTATTGGCAATCAACCCGAATTTGATCCCCTGTACCGGAAACATCAAATGCCCCTGAATAATCTTTACCATCATATTGCTGGGTCATGCTGGCACTTTCTACTGTGCAATGACCATCAGGCCATTGAGCCAATACCCAGATATCGATCCATCTGTATATAGGCAGGTCGGTAAGTTCACTACGAACAATTTCCCAACGCTTACCTTTGATCTTAACATCAGTATAAACTCGATCCCATTTAGCATTTTTGGCGAAATGCCTGAAGTCATTAAACAGTTGGGTTTTTAATTCTTCATTTTGCATACCTTCCTCAAAGTCGGCGAATGTACGGCCGATTGAGAGTTGATCTCCTTCATTTTTTACCAAAGTAAATTCTCCAACGGCCATTGGGTCAGAGAAAGTTCTGCTATACTCTGATAACCATGAGCAGTCTCCTGAATAAATATCAACCGTGATGGTGTGTTCTCCTGCAGGAAGGCTTGTCACAAACTCTTGATAGAGATCACGGTTGGGATCGTCTTCAGGGCTTTGGTGAATCCAGAACTGTATGGTTGTCTGGTTGGTTTCGTCACCTTCCAGCCATGAGCACTCGCTTAAATCTGAATTGTATTCACCATCTACATAAACACGGACACCATACCTGCAGTCCTTCTTATCACAAGGCTTTTCCTTTGATTTTTTATCGCGGTATCGCTTACCGGCATAGTGGTAGAGCGGTTGATTTTTTATTGAGTGGTGAAAATAAGCCCTTGCATAGATGAAATCTGTGACGTTGAATTTAGCTTTAAATTGGGAGCCATCTGCCTCACGGGTAATTTTCTCATTGGCAAATACAATTTGTCCCACGTGCTTTTTATGAAGCTCACTGGTCATGCCTTCATCTTCCACTTTTTTCTTTTTAACCGGCTTTACTTTAGCCGTCAATTCATCTTTTAATGATTGTGTCTGCCCAATCATTGGGGCAAAGCTTACGCTGAGCAGTATGGTTATTACTGCTAAAAAATGATATTTTTTAGTCATCGTTTTAGTTTTTAATTATTTGTTTTAATAAGATTAGTTCCATCCAACCTGAACAATAAGTAGTTTTTCTTCTCAAGGAATTTAACCCGGTTTATTATCTGATTATTCATCCTCAGAGTCCTCCTTGAAAAATTTAATGACTTTGCTCCAGAATCCACCTGATGAATTATTGCAAAAAGCTTCCAGTTCTGCTGCATGCCCGTTGGTAGCCATGGTTTCTGCACGTTCCACCATGTCACGAAGACTTTGTGCATTGGCATACATTTGATGCATCTGACCAGTTACCCTTAATTTACGATCTTGTTCAGCATAGTGAAGCGAGTAGTGGCTTTCAATACTATCATTGATGCGTTTACACTCGGCATCGATTTTTTCATGATCAATAGACTCCGGGAGCGATTTTCCAAAAAGGCATATGAGAAGAAACTGGTCATTAATCAGGTATGTTTGAAACTGGTGATCGAGGTAACGGAAAATCCATCGGCCACTTTTATCAAATGATAGTGGTGTTACTTCTATTTCTTCCAGCACTTCGTTAAACGGATGGTTAGTTGCATCATTTTGGCTTTCATCCTCAAGTTCGCTTTTCATGTAATTCAGGTAATAGCCATTTCCCTGTGTAGCTTCTTCGGTTAATGTTACAAATCCTGGAGTAACCAATTTTGCTTTGGCGGCTTCAATATGTGCATCCCATGATTCCAGATCTTCATAACGTGCTTTAGGCAAATTGATCAGCGGGAAGTCACCTTCATGTCCTCTGGCAGCTATCTCGCGCCTGTTTTCCAGTGCCGCTGTAGCCAGGGTAAGCTCCATATAATTCCCGACTGTGATAGGATGGGAGTCTGTAATGGCAGCCTCATAGTCTTCTGAAAACAGAAGTATATTATCAGTTATGAGATACCCTACAGCATAGTATATGCCTGAATCCCTGAACTCATCATGCTTGTCAAACATATAAAGGTTAGAGCGGACAGTGTGATCATCACGGCCACCTAACATTTCCAGCTTAATTTTACCCGGCTCACAGAAGGTTGACATGTGGTACTCAAACATGGACGCTAAACCGGGAATCAGAAGACCTCCGCCAATGGGAAACTCATTTTCTTCCGCTTCCGTTAGAGTGTAGCGTAGTTTATAGCCGTTAGATTCTCTGAAATAGGCTAAAAACGTTTCGTCCAGCTTATGACCTGTTTTGGTCTCAACAGCATCAATCTCTTCTTGTGTCACAGGATCGAATGTTTCAGCAACTTCTATATTCATACCATTGCTTTTCAAATGCTTTACTAAGCTATTGAACCGTTCAAGAAAGTTATTGGTAAGATCACCAGGCTTCTTCATAAAGATTAATTGTTATTTTATTGCTTTACCACTTTTGTTATCGTCTCAGTATTGTTGCAATTGACTTTAACGAAGTAGAAGCCATCGGGCAAATGAGACAGGTTATAAGAAAAAGATTGAAGAACAGGTTCTTTTGTTTTATATACCTGTGTACCTGTTCCGTTGTAAATGCTAATAGTTGCTTTAGCATCGTCATAAAGTTGAACCTGAATTATACCTGCCGTAGGGTTGGGGTAAACACTTATTTCTGAAATCGGCAAATCATTATTGGTATAAGTGGGCAAATTCTCAGCCGTATTTAAATAAACTTTCCAATAACGCTGATCATTTTCTTCCCACACAGCATTTGAACTGTTATCCTGGCAGTCAATCAAGTCAACCGTTCCGTCCCCATTTATATCCATCCAGCTGAATGTGCTGCCAAAAACCAAATCCATACTGCTTGCATTGGTAACTACGTTTGGTATGTCGTACTCAACAGCTTCTGTACTCAAGGCTTGCTCATCGTTTAAATATACCTTCCAATAGCGTCTTTCACCATCGGTCCATACATTATTGGTTCCGTTCTCCTGTGCATCAATAAAGTCTGGAATGCCATCTCCATTAATATCGAGCCAGCTATAGGAGCTGGCATATACTACATCCATGTTGGCTGCTGAACTTGTTACATTCGGTAATGCCCAATGGATGGCTTCGGTGGCAAACTTTGAACCGTCATTCAGATATACTTTCCAGTATCGCTGACCATTCTCTTCCCATACATCGTTTGTTCCGTTTTGTTGTGCATCTACCATATCCGGGTAGCCATCTCCATTTATATCAAATAAACTGTAAGTACTTGCTGTTATTGCATCCATATTGTTTATATCATCGGCTACTTCAGGAATAATCCATTCAATGTAATTAACAGTATCCAGCTTAGTTCCATCATTCAGATATACTTTCCAGTATGGTTTATCATCTGCTGTTAACCAGGCCCCATCGCCATCATTATCTTGCGAATCCACCAGGTCGATGTAACCATCGTTATTCATATCGTACCAGCCCCAGTAAAAAGCACTAAGCACATTGGCATCTTCAACATTTTTTGTCAACTGTGGCATGTCCCAAATTGCAGCGGTAGTGTTTAGGGATGATCCGGTATTGTAATAAACTTTTAAGTAAGGTCGTCCATCAATCCAGGGATCGAATGTATTTTCGTTATCTCTTGGATCAACCAAATCCGGTAATCCATCTCCATTCAGGTCTAACCATCCATAAGTATAGCCGCTGACCACATTCATATTAGCCGGATCGTTGGCAATGTCCGGCACTACCCACTCTTCAGCCACGGAATTAATGGCTGTACCTGTATTCATATAAATTTTCCAGACATACTCACCATCTTTTTCCCAGGGACTGCTGGTGTTAGTATTGTCCTGTGTGTCTATCAGATCTGGAAAACCATCTCCGTTTAAATCCATCCATCCGTAATAGAAACCGCTTATAACATCCATTGAACTTGCGTTTGCGGACACTGTAGGCATATTCCAGTGTTCAGCTGTTTGACTGATCTGAGCATTTGTACTAACGGTTAAGGCCACTGCCAGTAGCCATGTACTCCATAGTTGTTTCATCTTCCCCATTTTTTCATTTGTTATTAACCTCAATTCTTTTGAGGCGCAGCAAATATAACTGCTGGTATTACTGTATGGAGAACACTTGCTGGCGGTGTCCACTCAATGTCCACTCTCTGCCATTAAAAGACTGTTTATTGCCTGTCAGTTGCAATATTCTTTAAATACGAACGCAGACTAACATCCATTAAACCAAGACCTAGCTTAGCTTTGATTCGTAACTGACTCTTCTTAATGCTATCTGGCTGTACGTTTAGTATTTGTGCAATTTCTTTATTGGTTAAGCCAAGCTTAATAAAGGCACACAGGCGCAGGTTATCGGTAGTTAAATTTGGAGCAATTGCATTCAGGTGATCGAAAAAAGCAGGACTAACCTGCTGAAAGTGCTCCTGCAGTAATTGTGTGTTTTCAAGTAAAGTCAAACCTTTTTTATAATAGGCGTTGAATGAATGGCGAAAGCTTGTGCCGGGAACATTGTTGTTTAACTTTTCCCAGACTAATTGGATTCCTGAGATATGCTGCTGCATTTCCGAAAGTCTTGCATATAATAAACTAATATGCTCTTCCTTCAGTCTGATATCCTGCTCCAATACCTCTAATGTATGATCGGCTGTTTCCTTTTCTTCGCTTAGCCGGGTATAGTAAAAATATTCAGCCTCATATATTTCAATCAGCACTTTTGCTAAGGGGTTTACATCTTCATAGCCATTATGGTACAAGTGGTGAACATTGTGTCTGTTGATTATATCGCTTTTCAACTCTTGTGCCCTCAATATTACCAATGCAGGAGCCTGCGATTCCATAAACTGAAATAGGGTAGCCAGTGCTGTTTGGGCAGTCACTATAAATTGCTCATCAAATACCAGAAGAAGAATTTTCTTGTTTTGAGAGAAGCTTTCCAGCTCTTTAAAGTTTCTTTTGCGGGCAACACTGTATCCCTGAGCCTTTAATACTGGTATTAACCCATTAATCCGGTCATGGGGTTTAGAAAGAAAGATTATATAAGGTTTATGCCACATTCTTTAATTTATACTGACAGGTTACAGGTGATGCAAATAGCGGATGGCATCTTCTTTACTTTTGAAAAGGACATGTGGCCGTTGTGTGATAGTCGTTGCAATGCGCGCCATAATCCGTCCCATCATTGAAGTTCCGTATGCTGTATAATTACAGATTTTTTGGGTTCTGTTTTTGGCTTGCTTCTTCACCTCTGTAATAAATTTATGCGTAACAGGTGCATCAGTCAGGTTTACCAAAAGGTCTATTTCTTTCGCAGTTATTTCATTGGCTATGGTTCTTAACAGATACAACATACCTATTGCTTCACTTTCGTTAACTCCCTGCATATTTGCAAATAATATTGGACGTTTACCCGAATGTATTAACCATGTGAAGTTGGTTCGTAATGAATTTTGCAATACCACAAGCCCTGTTAATCATTGTTTAGCGTGTAAAACTAAACATGAATCATGGGCCTGACAGGTTTAAACCGGACTATGAATTATCCAAAACGGACAAAAGTAAAGTTAAACTATTGCTTTCTGAATAATAGAGGTGTGGTACCGGTATGCTTCTTAAAGTACTTGACCAGATTACCGGGTGTACTGAACTCAAAAGTATAACTGATCTCTTTTATCGATTGAGACGAACCTTTAAGCAACCTTTTTATTTCCAGTATCCGGCGTTCATCAAGAATGGCCTTGGGTGTTTTTTTATATTTAGCTTTTACTTCGCGGTAGAGTTTTTTTTCAGAAACCCCTAATTTTTTGGCATAAAAACCAATGGGGTGCTGTTGCTCAAAGTGTTTTTCTATAATATTGATGTATTCAAGAGCCAGGGAGATATTTCCTGAAGCAAATTTCGTATCTGGTCCTTTTACCTCTTCACATATTAGCAACACAAGACAAAGAAGATGATACATCTTTTGCAGGTTCAATGGAGTAACTGCAGGCTGATAAGTTTTGCGCATCTGCTGACTAAGCACTTCAAGGTAGTGGCTGTTTTCGGGCGATAGTTTTAATAACTGGATACCTTTTTTGTGTTCTCCGATATTAAATAATGACAAGTGTCGTATGTTATCATCTTTCTGATAGATAAACTCAGGAGTAAAAACAATGGATTGTAATTCAGTATTGCTTTCAAATGGTTCAAAATAATGGAGACTGTCTTTAGCTATCAATATTAAATGGTTAGCATGAGCGGTATAGGTTTTAAAGTCGATATGGTACACCACCTTGCCTTTTTTAACCCGGAAAATCACATAAAAATCACGCACCGATGGTGTTTGCAGATCCTTATTGTTTACCAGCTGACTGTGATCCACAACAGTACACGGATAGCCTTCTCCTATTTTTGCATTCTCAAAAAAGGTATATTCTCTGCTATGTGTTTTGGTATTTTTCATTATTACTCCATTTCCGCAACAAGAATTGACATACTTTCTTTTGCAACGTTTTACCGGCAATATTATTCAGGTAATATATTATCCTTCCTGAGTTTTTAACGTAGCATTAAGAAATTTATTGAGGTTTCTGAATATGGGAATTACTGTCAATGTGTTGATTTTAGATCTGTTTCCGGCTAATTTTTTCTCAAAAGTTCAAAGTCATCGATATATGTCTGAATCCGGTTAGCATTATACAGGTCAGAACCATAATACAAAACCAGTTATAGAACGCTTTGTATTTAAATTTCGTGTTTTTTGAAGCATAAATCTGCTTCATCGCATTGAAAACGATTTCACATTTCTGATCAAGTTCTTTAGTAACACTCAAAACCTGTCTTCCAATGCAATGATAAAAAGTAAATTGAAACTGGTGTTTTAAATCAGTTTCATTACGATATATAAAATCCTGGTTGAAAGTAACGGAAAGCAGTTCAACCACATTGCTTTTAAAAGGTAGGAAGTAATGTAGCTGTTGTTTGGAAATCAGAATAAATATTTGGGACAGGAAGGTATGTTCCATAAAATCAACATAATAGGTATAATTTCCTTTTTTGACGTAAAGCAACATAAAAATCTCGTCGGCAGGATCAACATCCTAAAAAAAGTAATCGCGTAAGGTAGTCCTTCTTCAATTTCTTTGGACTGAAAATATGTAATATCCTTGCTTATCAATTGAGGCTTGTTTTACTATAATCACGATCAACTTTAAAAAATGTTATAGGCAAATCTACTGACAGGTAATTAAGACCTTGATAAGGTAAACTTAGACATAAGGGGCAGCGAAGAGCTGTGGTAGTTTTTAATCAATTTGAATTATCGCATCACTCGTTGTCAGATTGATAGACATCAAATCAATTTACTCGGCGACGAGTTTTATGATGAGATTTCCTTGATACTACCTCTATTGAGGCAAGTTTGTCCTCTTGGGTTAAATTGTAATCTAATTCTTTCCCGGACTTACATCCTGAGGTTTAACCTTAATCCAAGAGCAGGATGATCGTATTTAGATGACTCAAGTAATGTAGGTGCGATATTAAGTGATAAGTCATCCGATACATCAAAATTAAAGAAATGAGCATCCACCGCTGCATCCATTATTTGTAAAGCATAAAGAACTGTCATTCCTATGTAGCTCAGGTCGCGATATCGCCTGTAATATTGTTTTTTGCTTTTAAGAGCTTCTTCAAACCAAGCGTTATTTTCTTTTCTAATTTGTTCTTCAGTCATCGTGGGATGGATAAATTCTAAATAACTTTTGTTGTTGGGATCGTTAATAATCCAGTCGCGATAAGCTGAACGGTATTTTTTATAATAATTGGAGTTAAAATGAATGGCGTAAGCTAATACGCCTGCACCAGTATAAATAATTGGAATTTTGAAGTACTTATTATTATAAGCTTGTCCTAATCCTGGTAAAATAGCTGAATAGATACTTGCTTTGTGTGGGGAATGTTGTTTATCCGCATCGGTGATCTGCCCACTGGCTGTTAAAATGCAAGACAATAGACATAGAGCGGTTAAGGTAATTTTTAGTTGAGGTTTCATGGTCACATTAGGTTGATACGCCTACTATGACAAGTGTGGAGGATGTAACACGGACAACTTTATAGTTAATAATATTTAATAAATGTTGCTATAGAATAGCATCGGGATGTAAACATAATGAATTAGAATAATTTACAAATCGATTGGAGTCTGAGGATTTTATATCACCCGATTCTCATTGCACCACTTCCAATGATGCTCATTAACCGGGTAGTTACGACAGATACCAGCACGTGCATCATATACGCCACAAGAGAAGAATCCATTATTAACTTTTAAAAAGAGGCAGTCACCATTAGGCTTTGTCTTAAGAAAATGACCACTTGCATATGTTGGTCCTTTCGGATCGGTAAACTCTTCACGTTTCAGTTTGGTGAATTTTTCCAACGCTTTCATCTCGGTGTCAGTCACTTCTACAAAGGGAAAATCACGACAACAGATGCCACATTTTTGACAGGTAAGCGATGATATTTTGTTTTCCATACAGCAAATAATCTAGTTAATACAATGACTCATTGCGAATGGAAAACTAATGGCATTGAAATATTGGTAAATATTATCCCATCCGGTATAAAGGTAAGGGAAATAACCAAAGAGTTGCTGAAACATCGCTTGAATTTGGTCGATGATAGGAAAGAACTCCCAAAACAGTGATTGAATTTAGTCGATGATAGGAAAGAATAGCTGTAATCAGGATGCATCACGATCGATGTTAGGAAAGAACTTCTGAAACGACGATTGAATTGAGGTGATTGTAGAAAGGTGCATCCAAAACAGAGATTGAATTTGGTCAATGTTAGGAAAGAACTGTCGAAACACGGATTGAATTTGGTTGATGACGGGAAAGAATAGTCGAAATGAGGATGCATTGCGGTCGCTGACAGGAAAGAGCTTCTGAAACGATGATTGAATTGAGGTGATAGTAGGAAAGATCATCCAAAGGATGAATGATAATCAGCTGGAAACTAAAAAACCTTGCGAATATTAGGTAGATACATTATTTGATTGGGAATGCTTGTTAATGATTATTATAAAAAGTGAGTATTAAGACTACTGATAAAAGTGAAGAATATTGATTTAATTCGATTATGTTATTGACAAACGGAGTCGTTCGATATACATTAAGGGCGAAAAAAATTGAAGTAGAAGGAATGCATTTATGTGAAATATTACATTAGCTGAATTTTCTATTAAAATATTATGTGATCATGCTTAGGCGTGGTTAGAAAATGGTATTCTGAAGGTTCAGGGAAAGGAGAATACAATGAATCTAAAAATTATTACACTGACACCCCTGATTCTTTTTATATACTTGAGTTATAATAATTACTCGAAAGATATAAATAAAGTATCTGCAGAATCAGTATTAACGACGTATGAGGCTTTGAACGAAAGTGATGAATCGTATTATGATTTAGGTGATTTTCATTATAAGGTATCCACAGAATCAAAGAAAGCACAGGTTTGGTTTGATCGTGGTTTAGCATTATGCCATGCCTTTAATCATGGAGAAGCAGTTCGTTGCTTTGAACGAGCACTTAAGGAAGATCCATCCATGCCGATGGCATATTGGGGAATTGCATATGCATTGGGACCTAATATCAATAGGATGAAAATCAGCCCAAGTCAGATTGCACATGCAGATTCTTGCCTCCACTTGGCCAAGCTGCAATCTAAAGATGTCAGTCTGTTGGAGCAAAGTTTAATTGAAACACTTGCTTTGCGATATGTAACCCCCCCCGGCATCAGATAGTGATCAGTCTCCAAACAAAACTTATGCGGATGCAATGAGGAATTTGTACATGAAGTATCCGAATGATAAATTAGTTATTGCTCTTTTTGCAGAGTCACTTATGAACTTGCGTCCCTGGAACCATTGGACACCCGATGGTGAACCTGCTGAGGAAACCTTGGAAATTGTGAAAATTCTGGAAGATGCACTCAATCGTTTTCCTGACGACCCGGCTTTATGCCATCTCTACATTCATGTAATGGAAGCCTCACCAACACCCGAAAAAGCTTTGCCTGCTGCCAATGTTCTTCGTAATGCAATGCCAGATGCCGGGCACATGTTGCATATGCCCTCCCATATAGATATACACCTTGGTAATTACGATGCATCGAACAAAGCAAACCAAATCGCAATAGATGCTGACAAAAAATTTTTAGAAAAAGAAGGAGCATACAATATTTACACGCTCTATCGATTACACAATTATCACTTCCTTGTTTATGGAGCTATGTTTGACGGTCAAAGTAAACTTGCACTAAACACTGCACGCGAAATGCCAAAACAAGTACCCGAAGATTTTTTGGAGAAGATGAGTGATTATATGGATGCCTTTATGCCGATGACATTACACGTATACATTAGGTTTGGACAATGGGAAGAGATATTGGCAGAACCGGAACCTGCTGAATATTTACCAATGTCGCGCTCTATTTGGCATTATGCTCGTGCTCTTGCGTATGCAGCAACAGACCGAATTAAGGAAGCCGAAGGGGAACAAGCAGCTTTCCAAAAAGTACATGCTACAGTTCCCAAAACGAGTATCATGCACAATAATACATCACGAGATATTCTGGCTATTGCAGACAAGATGATGGCTGGAGAGATTGCTTATCGAAAAGG
>NZ_CEXQWX010000105.1:0-21604 GCF_982718395.1 Carboxylicivirga sp. | reverse complement strand
TAGCAAATTATGGTGCTCCATGGGTTGTTGATGCTACTAATGTGAGGTTACGTGAACTAAGTCTTGGGTATAGTTTTAAGTTAGATCCGGATTTCTTTATCAAAAATCTAAGTGTCAATTTCAATGCATATAATCTATTCTTTATTTATAGAGATGAAGATGCTAAAGATATTGATCCAAATCAAACTTGGGGTACTGGAAATGCACAAGGATATAACTTGTATAACGTTCCGTCAACAACTTCTTATGGTTTTACTGTAAATGTTAAGTTTTAATCAAAAGTAAATTTGAACAGATGAAACAAGCCATGAGAAAAGCTTCTTACTTAGGAGCATGACAAAATTGGTGAGTTCCATATGGCAATTGAAAACAAAATTTAGACATATGAAAATATTCAATAAATATATTCTAATTGGTTTGGTTGCTTTGACAAGCTTCAGTTGTACTGATGATTTTGATCAAATGAACACAAACCCAAACTCTCCTTCTGCTGATAATCCAGCTACTGAAGCTGTTTTAGCAAGCTGTATGAGGAAGGCGTTTCATGAGGACAGATTTGAATTTTGGAGAGGGGTCGTACTTCACGCAGAACGATTTGCCGGACATGTAGACGGTGGATATAAAGGTGGTTGGTGGGCTCCTGGTGATTCCTATAATTATCACGAAGGATGGACTGCTGCGGCTTGGGATTCTTACAACTCATCTTCTTTTATGAATGGATATGGAGGTGCACTTTTTGCGAATACCAACGTATTGCTAAAGTATTATGAAGAGAATCCAGAGGCTCCATATGCAAATGAGTTTACGGGAATATGTCATGTTTTAAGGTCATTTCAATTCTTGAAAATTACCGATTTATTTGGTGATGCACCTTATTCAGAGCACGGCAATATTGATATTCCTACACCCAAATTTGATGCTCAAAAGGATATCTATGATGATATTGAGATGACTTTAAAAATGGCTGTAGAAGAATATTTGAAAGAGGATGTAACAATTGGTACAATGTCCGATTATGACCTTGTATATAAAGGTAATGTGTCGAAATGGAGAAAATTTGCAAACTCATTACGATTAAGAATGGCTCTTCGTCGTTCAAATATTGATACAGAAGGTGCAAAGGCAATTCTTGCTGATATTGTAAAGTATCCATTATTAGAAAGCAATGAAGATAATGTGATGGTTGAGCGTACACAGTCCTCAACAGACCTTCATAATCAATACTATGGATTCTTCAAGACCTGGCCTGGTGCAATGCCACATGGTGCTTACCAATGGGATGGATATAATATGGAGTGGGGACCTGGTCCTGGTGCTTTTATACCAGCCCGTGAAATTGTTGAGGTAATGAAAGGTAGCGTATTGTATGCCTCAGAAGTAAAAGAAGGTGGTTCATCAACAGAAGATATTAACGCTGTTTCTGGTATTATTGATCCTCGTATGGATAAGTTTTTCATGCGTCCTAAAGGTGATAATATGGCTCAACATAAAGGACGTCCTGCACGTGCAGAGTATTTCCTTAAAGAAGAAGTTATCACCAATATTCAAAATGATGATGTAGAGGGCGATGTACATAACTACTCGTGGATGCACCCATCAATTTGGTACGATGGTGGTACATGGAGTCCTGTAAGTCTTGACTATGCTGAGGTTTGTCTGGCAATAGCAGAAGCTGTTAACAGAGGTTTAGTTAGCTACGACATGTCTGATGCCGAATTGCTACGTATGGGACTTGAAGCCAGTTGTGAGCGTTGGGGAGCTGAAGTAGGTAGTTTTGCAACTGATGTTGTAACAAAGTTCAATAATGCTGATCAGGAAAATAAAGAAGCAATTATTGCAACAGAAAGATGGGTGTCGGCATATACAGTTCCACATCAGGCATTTGCAGTACTTAGAAGAACCGGGCACCCTGAATTTGTATATCTTGATAAAGATATGAAGATCACAGGTACATGGGTTAATCCTGATGGATCTACAGAAGAAAGAACAATTGAAAAATACGCTCAAGGAAGTACGAATTTTAAATTACCACAACGGATGAGAGTTCCTGAGAGTGAAGTTGCAATAAATGATAATGTTCCTGAAGAAAGTAAGGATATGCAGAACAAAGTATGGTGGGCAAATTATTAATTAACCACTGATTAAAATCGTCTCTAAAACCAAACTATTATATAAGTTAGATTAATTAAGAACCCTGCTTCGGCAGGGCTCTTTTTTGTCAAGGAAATATGGGTGTAGATATGTTTCGAAATGGTTAAATATGTTCTTAATTGTAAAATAATGTAAAAAAATACTTGAAAGTCTTTTTGTATCTTCTTACATTTCATATGCTTTTAAGTGAGGATATTAAGTGTTTTTAGCTTTACTTGTTGCTAACTATTACTCACTCATCCTCAAATTTTTATAACCTAAAATGTCTCACGTATGAAAAGAAATGTAAGTAGGTTTAAAAGGTGTTTGTTGCTAATACTGACACTTAGCTTTAGTGCGTTTATTTACGCACAGGATTTAACTGTTACAGGTACAGTAACCAGCACTGAAGACGGACAACCTGTACCGGGTGTGTCTGTAGTTCAAAAAGGAACCACAAACGGAACGATAACGGATATAAGCGGGGTATATACAATTAATGTGCCTCAGGGATCGATTCTTGTTTTTTCCTTTGTTGGAATGGACACACAAGAAATTCAGGTAACCAGTTCTACCATAAATGTATCTATGGTGCCTGATATTATTGGTATGGATGAGGTAGTCGTAACTGCTTTAGGTGTATCAAGAGAAAAGAAAGCACTGGGATATGCCGTATCAGAACTTGGTAGTGAAGAGTTAACAACTGTCAAAGACCCTAACGTTATTAATTCTTTATCAGGTAAAGTTGCCGGTGTAAACATTACACAATCAACCTCAGGACCAGGTGGTGGTTCTAGGGTAATTATCAGAGGTAACAGTTCGATTTCCGGTAATAACCAGCCACTTTATGTGGTGGATGGTGTACCAATTGATAACTCAGGCGCAGGTTCAGCTGCAGGAGAAGGTACTGGTGAGTATGCTCGTTCTGATTATGGTACAGGTATATCAGATATTAACCCGGATGATATCGAATCAATGACGGTTTTAAAGGGACCTAACGCCGCTGCACTTTACGGTTCAAGGGCTGGTAATGGAGTAATCCTTATTACTACTAAAAAAGGAACTTCAAGGAAAGGTTTAGGTGTATCAGTAAGTTCAAGTTACACATTCGACAAACCATTACTGCTACCTGAATTCCAGGATCAGTATGGACAGGGAACTCAAGGTAATGTACCATCAGATTTAACTCAATTGAAAGGTTCCGGATCATGGGGACCTATGTTTGATGGATCAGATCAGCCTTATTGGACCGGTGTTAATAAATCATATGTGGCTCAACCTGATAACGTTAAAGACTTTTTCGACACAGGAAGTCAGTTTATTAATACGATTGCTTTGGAAGGTGGTAATGAGAAAGCAAACTTAAGATTTTCTTATACCAATAATTCAACATCTGGTATTTTACCAAACTCTGAAATGGATCGACACAATTTTAATTTACGGGCTTTTGCGAACCTGACAGATAAATTAACAATTGATACTAAAGTGACGTTCTTTCATCAGGACATGCAAAACAGGGCAGTTCAGGGTACTGAAGGTGTAATGGCCTATGTATATCCGATGCCAAGAAACCTGATTTTAAATGATCTGAAGACTTATCAAAATCCTGAAGAATCACTTAATGTTATTACCTATTCTAATTCTGGTGGTAATCCATATTGGATATTAAATCATGATAGAAATGAAGATAGAAGACAAAGGTGGACTGGTTTTGCAAAAGTTAATTATGAATTTACTCCATGGTTATCTGCTTTTGCTCGTATCGGAACGGATATGGTAACTACAAAAATTGAAACCATTTCAATGCCAGGGCACCATTTTTATCAATCAGGACGTTTTAACTTCTCGACTCGTCAGAATACAGAAACGAATGCTGATTTCTTATTTATGGTTGATAGAGATTTGACTGATGATATTAATTTGAATTTTAACTTCGGAGGTAACCATTCTTACAGAACATATGAAAGAATAGGAATTTTTGGTGAAGATTTTAAGATTCCGGCTAAAGCAACTGTTTCTAATGCTGTAATTCTAAATCCTAGTTACACTCCAACTGAGGAAAAAATTGTTAACTCGCTTTATGGTTCAGCTTCTTTCTCATATAGAGATTTGGCCTATTTGGATATAACTGCACGTAATGACTGGTCTTCTACATTAAGTTCTGATAACTGGTCTTATTTTTATCCATCTGTAAGTACTTCGGTTCTATTACAAAGAGTAATTCCGGGTGCTGATGCTATATTTGATATGGCTAAGGTTAGGGCTAGTTGGGCTCAGGTAGGTAATGATACAGACGTTTATCAATTATATGAATACTACAACCTTGCCCAAGACGGTTATCTTGGCCGTACTGTTGTAACCCGGCCTAGCGTTAAGTTTAATGAAGATCTGAAAGCTGAAACAATCAGCTCTACTGAAGTCGGGTTAGAGTGGAGTATTCTAAACAATCGTTTGTATGGTGATTTCTCCTGGTATAATATCAAAACGGAAGACCTAATTTTTGATGTTCCCGTTCCTGCAGCAACTGGTTATGAAAAATTTAGAGAAAATGTTGGAGAACTTAAGAATAAAGGTATAGAATTAATGCTTGGAGGTACTCCAGTTAAAACGGGAGATTTTACCTGGGATGTTATCTTAAATTATTCAAAAAATGATAACGAATTGGTTAGCCTGATTGAGGATTCAGAGGTGTTTATATTTAGTTCCACAAACTCTGGTAATATCGTTGTACAAGCAACTGTTGGTGGTGGTTATGGCGATATTTATGGTACAACGATTAAACGTACCGAAGATGGACGTCAGGTAGTTGATGCGGCAGGTCGACCACAAGCATCAGAAGAAAGGGTTAAACTTGGTAATTATCAGCCAGACTGGATGGGTGGTATTTCAAATACGCTGACCTACAAGGAGTTTTCATTGAGATTCTTAATAGATGGGCGTTTTGGTGGAGAACTTTATTCAGGAAGTGATGCTGCTTTAGATGCAGGTGGAGTTTCAGAAAGAACATTAATGTACAGAGAAGGAGGTATAACAGTTGATGGTGTTATTGATAATGGTGATGGTACATATACCGAAAATACAACAAATATTAGTGCTGAAGATTACTTTGGATCAATGAGTGGCATTGGGTCTGAACATGTTTATGATGCATCGAATATAAGATTAAGAGAGGTAAGTTTAACGTACCGTGTTCCTCAAAGTATGCTTGGTGATGGTTTTATCAAAGGTGCTTCATTAAGCTTCATTGGCCGGAATTTATTCTTCATTTATAAAGAGATGGATAATTTTGATCCGGAATCAAGTTTCTCAACAAGTAGCTTTTCTCAAGGTGTTTTATGGTATAATTTACCAACGACAAGAAGCTTAGGTTTTAACTTAAATGTTAACTTTTAATTTAGATGAATATGAAATTATATAAGATTTTCACTATTCTTTTTTTAGTGACTGCCTTTGGGGCATGTACAGATAAATTTGAGGAAATTAACACTAAACCCGATGCTTTCTATACGGATGAAGTTAGTGGTAAATTCTTTATGACTAATCCACAATTTAATTTGTTCGGTCCAAATAGATTTCCATATTGGCGAGCTCAATTAATTCATGCCGATCGATATAGTGGACATGTTTGTTTTGGACATAATGGATCATGGTGGAGCGATGAATTAGGCTATTCATATCATAGTGCGTATACAGATGCTACATGGGGATGGTTGGAAGGTTATCTGGGTAATCTCGATAACTTTATGAAACTGGTAGATACAGGTGGAGAATTTGAAAATGAGTATATGTATGCCATGGGATTAATTATGAAGGGTCTGTATTATCAGATGTTTACGGATGTGTTTGGCATGATACCTTATACAGAAGCTGCTGATCCTGACATTGTAACGCCGAGTTTTGATACGCAAATGACCATTTATAAAGGAGTTATTGCTGAATTGGATGAAGCTATACAAATTATTGGTGATGCTGAAAGAACTGGTGTTGGAGTGGATGATGCTGGTGAAAACGATCTGTATTATGGTGGTGAACTCCAGAAATGGAAAAAGCTGGCTAATACTTTAAAACTTAGGATGGCATTAAGAGCCTTGGATGCTGATGGAGATGATTTTGCTTCCGCAGCAATAACTGAAGCTTTATCAGGGCCTCTAATGGAAAGCGAAGGAGATAATTGTCTGATGGAGAAAGATGCTGAAATTTCTCAATGGGGAAGTGCTGCCTACGGAGATATATGGCATAATTTCGGAACTGGTTCCGACTGGACACTGGGAAAAACACTTATTGATTTGCTACGTGATGAGAATGACCCAAGGTTATCAAAATATGCTAAACCTGCAAAAGGTGGTATGACTGAGTTTGAAAAACCTGATGGAGAGGAAGGAGATTTATTTCTTACACGCGTAGAGTTTATTCTGGACGGATTGGATGAGGCTGGAGTTGATTATACAAGAACTGATCAGGCAGATACTCTCGTAATTGTTGATATGCCGCTTTCAACATATTATGTAGGTCAACCAACCCGATTAAATGATAAAACGTATCCATTTTCAGAGTATGATTTCTTCTCAACACCAGCTGATTTCGTTATTCAGAGGAAGAACGATGGCAAGCCAATTGCACCAGAAATTGTAATGCTTACCTCAGAAGCTTATTTCCTTCGTGCAGAAGCAGCAGTTAGAGGTTTTGGCGGTGATGCCAATGCATTATACCAGGACGGTATTCGACATGCAATGGCTGTTTGGGAAGTATCCTCAGCTGAAGCAGATGATTACATTGCTAATTCAAGTTTTGGTATGCTAAATGGATCTATGGATGAAAATCTCGAAAAAATTGCCACTCAAAGATGGATAGCTGCATTTACCGATGGATTTGAAGCATGGGCAATTGTAAGAGACTCTGGTTATCCTATGGTTCTGGCCGAAGGAGTTTCTGATGTAGACATTTTTGGTTTGGGTGATATTAATGGTGCATATCCACAACGAATGCGTTACGGTAACCAGACTTGGAACAACAATGGTGATAATACTCAGGAGGCTGTAAATATTCAGGGAGCCGATAGACAAGATACCAAATTATGGTGGGCAAAAATAAATGACTAAACCTGATTAATCGTTCTAATGGAAGGCTGGCAATTTTGTCAGCCTTTTTTTATTTTGAGCAACTGATATTAATCATAGGTGCAATCCAATTACCTTTTGCATTTTTGTTATTTAGAATAAAAATAGATAGGAACATAAATACACGCTAAATTACTACACTATGACAATGATGAAAGCACTTGTAAAGTCAAAGGCGGAGAAAGGCATTTGGTTGGAAGAGGTGAAAATTCCGGAAATTGGCCCTAATGATGTACTTATAAAGGTATCCAAGTCTGCAATCTGCGGAACTGATCTGCATATTTATAAATGGGATGAATGGGCTCAAAATACAATCCCGGTAGGGATGACTATCGGACATGAATATGTTGGTCATGTGGCTAAACTTGGTAGTGAGGTTACAGAATTTAAGGAAGGTGATCGAGTGACTGGTGAGGGACATATTGCATGTGGACACTGTCGTAATTGTCGTCGTGGACGCCAGCATATTTGTGAGAAAACGGTTGGTATAGGCGTTAATATAGATGGATCTTTCGCCGAATATGTAAAAGTACCATCAACCAATGTCATGAAAATTAATGCTTCTATTCCTGACGAGGTATTAGCCATTATGGACCCATTTGGAAATGCAACACACACCGCACTGTCATTTCCTTTAATTGGTGAAGATGTCTTAATCACTGGTTCAGGTTTAATTGGTAGTATGGCTGTGGCAGTCGCAAAATTCGCCGGTGCGCGATATGTAGTTGCAACCGAAACTAATGAGTTCAGAGCGGAGTTAGCTCGTAAGATGGGAGCAACACGTGTTGTTAATCCTATAACAGAAAACCTCCGCGAAGTAATGGATGATTTGGGGATGATTGGTTTTGATATCGGCCTTGAGTGCTCGGGAGCTCCAGCTGCATTTAACCAATTGGTCGAGCATATGTACAACTCGGGTAAGATATCCATGTTAGGAATATTGCCTTCATCAACACAAGTTGACTGGAACCGTATTATCTTTAAAGGTTTGACTTTAAAAGGAATTTATGGTCGGGAGATGTATGAAACCTGGTACCATATGGAACAAATGTTAATGTCAGGGCTTGATTTAAGACCAATTATAACACATCAATACAGTATTAATGAATTCCAAAAAGGCTTTGATGTAATGGAAGAAGGTAATTGCGGTAAGGTATTGCTTAACTGGGATTAAGTAATGTTTAAATATAGAATTTGGAAGGTAGTCTTTATGGCTACCTTTTTTCATTAACCGGAAAGTGAGCAAATATTTCTAAATTTGCTTCAACACTATGTTATGATGAAACGGGCTATGAGGAAGGCTTTTCATTCAGGAGAAAAGCAAAAATGGTGAGTTACATCTGACCATTGAAAAATAAATTTAAACAGATGAAAGAAATATTACTTCCAGTTGTTATTTTCTGCGTTTGTGTTTGCCAACTTGGAGCGCAAGATTTAAAGCCTTGGACTGAACGTTTGAATAATTTAGAGCAGATCAACGATCCTAATAAAAAACGTTTTGAATTACTTGAACTGAGTAAGCAATTAACAGATATCTGGAGAGGAGGGATAAATATTGAACAGATCAATGAGCAATCAAAGCTGATTAGGGTTGATCAGACCTCAGATAAAAAAGTTACAATTGTTTCTTTTGGAAGTAAAACCTACCAAAATGTTTATCAGTTGGAATGGCTGGTGAAAACCAATGATGAAATCTGGACTTTTAGTGAAGAATTTTCATACGTAGAATCAAAGGAACAGCTTAATTTATCGTACAGTTTATCTAAAACATCATTTGATACATATGAGTTTCTAGTGCTTAATGGCAAACAGGAATTTATTCATGTGGTTGATATCGAAACAAAGTGCCTGTTTGAAAAGCTTCATTTAGCAGAAACAGATCAACAAAAGGATTCGATTAATACTACAATTCAAGTACGCTTGGGGAATCTATGGAGTAACTCACAATTATATGAGAGTGCTTTTAGTGGACTTAGTAGAATGAAGACAGTCACTTCAAAAGATCGAAAGGTTAAAATTTGCACTTATAATATACAGAAGAGCGATTTCTCACAACAATTTTATGGTGCTGTTATACTAAAAGATGATGGTGAAATTAGTGTAAAACCTTTGACTGATGCCACAGAAAAGATAAGAACACCTGAACGGGCATCTTTAACAGATAAGAAATGGTATGGGGCGATTTATCTTGATATAATAGAAACATATAGTGGTAATAAGACCTATTATACACTTATTGGCTATAAAGGACATGATGAATTTATTAAAACCAGGGTGATTGATGTAATGCTTATTCAAAATGGAAGAATTCGTTTTGGAATGCCTGTTTTTAAAACGGAGCGATTAAGCAGATCTCGGGTAATATTTAAGTATTCAGCCAAAGCCGCAATGATGTTACGATATGATCAGCGGGAAAAATTGATTGTATTTGATAACCTAGTGCCTGCAGACCCAATGTATAGAGGAGTTTATCATTATTATGGTCCCGATTTCTCATACAATGCTTTTAAATTTACAAAGGGAGCATGGGAGTTAAAAAGAGATATTGATCTGAGAAATCCTAAACAGTAAAGGTGATTACAGCTGTAAAACTAATTGCATGAATGACTTTCAATACCAGGCAGAGCAATTTGCCGACTTAAGAATATTGCGATATAATATACCACAGTTTAAGACGTTACCAATCAGAAAGAAATTATATATCTATTTTCTGACTGAGGCGGCTCTTTCAGGAAGAGATATTATTTGGGATCAGAATAACGAAAACAACTTATGGCTTCGCAACTGCCTTGATACTATTTATTCAAGTATAGAAGCTCAGGATGAGAACTTTAATAAATTAGAAGTTTTTTATAAGCGGGTTTTATTTTCCAACGGTCTGCATCATCATTATAGTACTGATAAGCTAAAGCCTGCCTTCTCAAAAGCTTGCTTAAAACAGTGGATAGCTTTATTAACTGATGAACAAATACAACAATTGAATTGTGAAACTTCTGAGGAGCTACTTGAACAACTGGGAAAACTGCTTTTTGATCACAGTCAGGATGCAAAACGCGTATGTCAGGATGAAGCTAAAGACCTGGTTCACAAGTCTGCAAATAATTTCTATAAAGGACTATCGCAAGGAGAAGCTGAAGAGTTTTATAATAACCTTATTGACAAAGAAGATCCTCAGCCTGTTTCTTATGGGCTTAATTCCAGGCTAATAAAAGAGAATAACGAAGTTAAAGAGGAGATATGGCAGGTTGGAGGTAAATATGGCAGAACAATTGAGCAAATTGTTTTTTGGTTGAGAAAAGCAGCTCATGTTGCGGAAAATGATCGCCAAAAGGAGATAATTAAAACCTTGATACAATTTTACGAAACTGGTGATTTAAATCTCTTTGATAAATACAGTATTCAGTGGTTAAAAGAGCAAGAGGGTGAAGTTGATTTTATCAATGGATTTATCGAAGTGTATGGCGATCCATTAGGATTTAAGGCTACTTGGGAAAGTTTGGTTAATATCATTGATAAAGAGGAAACTGAAAAAGCATCAATTATCAGTGAAAATGCTCAGTGGTTTGAGAATAATTCTCCTGTATTGCCTGCGCACAAGAAAGAGCAGGTGAGTGGCGTTAGTATGAAAGTGATTAATGCAATCATGCTAGGAGGTGACTGTTATCCGGCCTCACCATTAGGAATTAATCTTCCCAATGCTGAATGGATTCGAGAAAAGCATGGGTCAAAATCAGTTTCCTTACAAAATATAAGTCATGCTTATGAAATGGCTTCACTTACATCTGGAGTAATCGAAGAGTTTGCCTGCTCAGAGGAAGAAGTTTTATTGCATAAAAAATATGGAGCCATTGCAGATAACTTGCATACTCACCTACATGAATGTGTGGGGCATGGTTCTGGAAAATTAGAATCAGGAGTTCGTTCAGATGCTCTGAAATCTTATGCATCTGTTATTGAGGAAGCACGTGCTGATTTGTTTGGTTTGTATTTTATGGCAGATGAAAAAATGAAGGAACTCAAATTAATTCCGAATAAGGATGTTGCCAAGGTTCAATACAATGCATATATCCGAAATGGATTAATGGTTCAGCTTGCAAGAATCGGTTTAGGTTCCAATATCGAGCAAACTCATATGAGAAACCGGCAGTTAATATCAGAATGGGTGATGGAGAATGGTTTAAATGATAATGTAATTGAACGAATAACGAAAAAAGGCAAAACTTACTTTGTCATTAATGATTATAAAAAATTACGCGGCCTTTTTAGTAAGCTATTAAGAGAAATACAACGGATTAAATCGCAAGGTGATTACAAAGCAGCAAAAGAACTAGTTGAAACCTATGGAGTCAAAGTTGACCAACAAATTCATACGGAAGTATTAGAGCGTTATGGCAAGTTAAATGTGGCACCATATTCAGGTTTTATTAATCCTAAGCTTGAACCGATTATTAATGATGATGGAGAAATAGTAGATATTGAAGTGAGCTACAATGAAAGCTTTCTGGACCAGATGCGACGTTACAATAGGGATTATGGTTATGAAAGCAATTAAGCAATAATTAACGGGAGGAGAGCAAGAGGTTTATAAAGCGTCTTGACTCCACCCGAAAATCGGTTGCAGATAGTTAATATCTTGTATTTCGTATTATTGAAAAAGTTCTTCATCCCATTCTACATAGAATTCACCTTTTTCTACCTCAAGTTTATTATTAGTTTCGGTGATCTGATTGTTTTCATGCTTGTATCCATAAGCTGTATAAGAAAATGTACCACGCATCGATTTATTTTGATGATCGTATGATGTTATTTTTATTTCACCAACCGGTTCGCTCAGGATATTCTTAGAATTAAAACAGTAGGTCGTATAGTGTAATCCTTGCTGTTTACCATCAACAATGTCAACAGATTCAAGACCTGCTAAAGCCCAGTGATAAGTTATTTCAGGTATATTCCTATACAGCAATATTTTTTCTTGTTGTAGCGCTTTCCGATAAGGAAAGCAAAGGCTGATATGCATTGCTTCATAACTCGCACGAATGGTAAAGCTTGAATCAAGGACTTCTCCTGTTTCAGTAATCGATAATAGGGAAGTGCCAAATGAAAACGAAGCATGCATTGAAGAATAACGTTCCTTAATTGAATCACGGAATACGCAAAAAGGAACTTTGTTAATTAAAGCTTTTACATAAGGAGTAATGATCTCATCCTGTTCAGGTGGTTCAGGTTCAACCTGATCTTTTGAACATCCTGCAATCAGAATTGCAGCAATTAGAAAGGTAAGTGTTAGAGTTTTCATATTTAATTTATTAGGTTGATTTTAAAGGTATGAAATATTTGGGACGAAAAGACGAAAATTCATAAAATATTTCGTTAACCAACGAAAGAACTTGATACTTATGTATTGATTCTTGAGTCTTCAAATTAAAACCTTACTTTTGCAGAGTTATTGAAAAAAGGGAATCAGGTGAAATGCCTGAGCTGTTCCCGCAGCCGTAATCCATGCCAGTAAGGAGCACGCCTTATTAACCACTGTTGCATTGCAATGGGAAGGGGAGGTGATGAAGGAGAGCCGGAAAACCTGTTTCATTGACACATTAATTCATAATTCTTTCGGGAGATAAAGAGATGATTAGATTTACAACAACCTTATTAGTAGCTACTCTTTTATTTGCATGCCAATCGAAAAGAGAAACCCAAACGGGAGTTTTAACAGTTGGGCAGGCAGATAGTACCTACTATCCCAAATATGCAAAGGGATTCCATATCAACTATTTTAAAGGCTATCGTCAAATCGTATTATGCGATCCCTGGGGCGATACGACTAAAAATGAAACCATTGCATTGTTTAAAGACAAATCACTAAAAGAAGCTCTTCAGCAATCAAATGAGTATGTAATTAATTATCCGGCTGACAAATGGATTGCGCTTTCATCCACTATGGTAAATTATGCTGATAAGCTCAACATGAAACAGACCATTTGTGGAGTTGCTGAACCGCAGTATATATCGGATGAATACATTCAGAAGTCCATAGAAAATGGATCAGTTCGTAATGTCGGGTTAGCTGTTGCACCCGATGTGGAAACCATGGTTGATATTGAGCCTGATTTTATGATGGTGTCGCCATTTAAGGATAATCATTTTACAGCTGTAACAAGTGCTGGTATTCCAGTTCTTACTAATGCTGATTATTTGGAACATACACCGCTTGGACGCGCTGAGTGGCTCATATTTGTTGGAGAATTACTAGGCGAAGGTGCTAAAGCAAAGCACTTATTCTCAGAAATTGAAACTGCTTATCTTGAAATCAAACAAAAGGCAAAGAAAGTAGCCGTTGAACCATCGGTTTTTACAGGACATATTTATCAAGGTATTTGGTATACCCCGGCAGGAGAAAGTTATATGGCTAACTTTTTTAATGATGCCGGTTGTAATTACATTTATAAGGATACAAAGGGAACTGGCTCTTTATCGCTCGATTATGAGACAATTATCGAAAAGGCCGAAGATACAGAATGCTGGGTGTTGATTTTGAATTATCCCAATGAACTAAGCTATACTGAGATTGCCAAAATTGATGAACGGTATACTGATTTTACAGCCTTTAAAAACAGGAATATCGTTGTTACAAATTCATCATATTCGCAGTATTTCGAGAAAGGTTTAATGCAGCCGCACATAGTTTTAAGTGATTTGGTTTATGCATTGCACCCT
This sequence comes from Carboxylicivirga sp., assembly GCF_982718395.1. NCBI lineage: Bacteria > Pseudomonadati > Bacteroidota > Bacteroidia > Marinilabiliales > Marinilabiliaceae > Carboxylicivirga > Carboxylicivirga sp. Next base: position 7,643 of record NZ_CEXQWX010000105.1, on the reverse strand, counting down.
GAAGTTTTAATTGGATATCAACCAACTTATTTCCATCAATTGACTAAAGAGTAAATATGGAAGATCATCGGGTAAAATGGATAATGGGTTTTGTATTATTGACTGCACTGATTTTGGTATTTTTCCTTATGAATATTGGTTTTGGTTCGGTATCTATTCCATTTGAAGATATACTAAATGTTCTGATAGGTGAGGAGGCATCGCGAAGTGCTTATTCATCCATCATTCTTAAATCAAGGTTACCACAAACGATTACAGCTGTTTTGGCAGGAGCCGGATTGGCTGTAGGAGGCCAACAAATGCAAACCTTATTTCGTAATCCACTGGCAGGACCATCAATATTAGGGATTAGCAGTGGAGCCGGTTTAGGTGTTGCACTTGTTGTTTTATTTGCGGGAAATGTGTTGGGTATTACAATAAGCGGATATGGTTTATTCGGGCATATGACAGTGGTAGGTGCAGCTTTTCTTGGTGCCTTTTTTATCTTAATGCTGATCGTCTTTTTTGCACAGGCTTTACGTGATAATACCATTTTATTGATTGTTGGTATCATGATTGGTTATGCGGCTTCTGCAATAATAGGAGTGATGAAATTCTACAGTCCGAAAGAAGATGTGCATGCCTATGTCATTTGGGGTTTGGGAAGTTTTGCCAATGTCACCTGGGAGCATCTTTTGATTCTTATACCGGTTATAATAATCGGATTGCTCATTAGTTTATTATTGATTAAACCTTTAAATGTGTTGGTACTTGGTGAAAATTATGCTGAGAATCTGGGTGTGAATATCAAACGAACACGATTGTCTATATTGTTTTGCACAGGCTTATTAACCGCAGCCATTACTGCTTTTTGCGGACCAATTGCCTTTTTAGGTTTAGCTGTTCCACATTTAACCAAGGGTTTGTTTCGAACAAGTGATCAAAAAGTATTGATGCCTGCCGTAATTTTGGCAGGAGCTATTTTAGCCTTATTTTGTAACCTCATTGCCCGATTGCCTGGTTTTGAAGGTGCATTGCCGATTAATGTTGTTACAGGACTGATAGGCGCCCCGATTGTTATTTCTGTTATTATAAAACGACGGAAAATGAATAGCTATGGATAAGTCAATATTATTACAATCGAGAGATTTGGCTGTTGGTTACCGACAAGGTTCCGATAAGGAAACGGTTTTGCATCAGAATATAAATGTACAATTGAGACAAGGTGAGTTTGCCTGCCTGTTGGGACCTAATGGCGCCGGCAAATCTACATTGATTAAAACCTTAAGTGGATTTATTCCCAAAATTTCAGGTGATGTATCAGTTGGTGACATTGATTTGAAGGACTATAAGCGTAATCAATTAGCCAAAGTAGTAAGTGTAGTTTTAACAGAAAAACTGGAAGTTACCAATATGACTGTATTTGACCTGGTGGCATTGGGACGTACTCCGTATACTGATTTTTTTGGTACGCTTGCTAAAAGGGACAAAGCATTAGTTTTACAAGCTATTGAAGATGTAGGATTGCATGGTTTCGCTAACCGACAGTTGGTATGTATGAGTGATGGTGAACGGCAAAAAGCAATGATTGCCAAAGCACTGGTACAGGATACACCATTAATTATTTTAGACGAACCCACTGCTTTTCTCGATTTACCAAGTAAAATTGAAATTGTACAATTACTGAAAACCCTTGCAAAAAACAAGAATAAGGGAATCCTGTTATCTACTCACGATTTGGATTTGGCACTGCAATTGGCAGATAAGATATGGCTGTTGGCACAGGGCAGAGAGATTGAAGCTGGAATACCTGAGGATTTAATTCTTGCGGATGGGTTTAAACGTTTCTTTGAGAAAGAAGGCATCATATTCGATAACGAGAGTGGAGCCTTTAAGGTAGAGAGAGAGCAGGTTAAAACCATTCGTGTTGTGGGAACTGGTGTTGAATATAAGTGGCTGAGTCATGCGCTTAATCGCACAGGGTATCAAACCACAGATGTAGGGGAGGAATATCCGAAAGTTGAAATAAATAGTAATACCAATAGTGCTTATGTGTTACATCATGCCGATGGTACAAAACATAAGCTGCGAACCATTGAAGATTTACTAGAGCAGATAAAGGAAAAGTAATCAGCTACTTGTTAATATATAATTACTCATATTACAAAAACTTTTTTTTTATCATGCAGCGTTTAGGCATCTTTATGCATTCTATTATCAGAAAATAGAAATTGCATCAATTAGCCTAACCTAATGCTAAAATTCTTTAAACGAAATAATCAATCCTTTTTCGAAAATCTGTACCATCGCTATTGTGAGCAGTTGTTTTTACTTGTATTGCGTTACGTGGTGTCAGAGTTTGATGCAGAAGAAGTACTCCAAAGGGGCTTCATTAAGGTCTATGAAGGATTACCACAATTCAAACAAGAAAATGAAAAGGCCACATTAGGTTGGTTAAATCGCATAATGGTTAACGAAGCTCTCATGTTTTTGAGAGAGCAAAAACGATTGACTTTAGTGGAAGCTGTTGAAGATGAATGCCCAATTTTGATTCAGCTACCAGAAGCCGAGAAAGGATTAGCTTACGAAGCCTGTCTGAAATTAGTCAGGAACTTACCAGATGGTTATCGTACTGTATTTAACCTGTTTGTAATTGAGGGGTACTCCCATAAGGAAATTGGTGAGATGCTGAATATTAGTGAAAGTGCTTCACGTTCACAATTAACGCGCGCTCGCAGCATATTAAAAGAACAACTTAAATCAACAAATTATGAAGCCGAACTTGTTGGATGATTTATTTAAAAATCAATTGAAGGACCAGGGAGAGCTACCCCAAGGCATAACTTTTCGGAAGGAGAAAGTGTTGGCTTCTATCAATACCCGAATTATTCATACATCGAGTAATAGAAAATGGCTGAAATATGTTGCAGTTGTTCTTTTGTTTATTCTTTCTGGTTATTGGCATTGGCTACAACGACAAGAGATTAATCATCAGAAACAGTTATTAGCAGAACAAAACGACTTAATCCACCAGAATCGATCTGAAGCAAACAGAATGTTTGAACAACAACGAGCATTTATCGATTCAGTGAAGAATTCAGCAGTTCCCATAAACTATATTGGAAAAGTAGCCAGTTTGCCATCTTTACCTGCAACAATGGTGCAACATAAGCTGGTTATTGCGCCAACCATGATTGTTCACATTGCTGAACCCATTTATATAAGCGATAAAAAAATACCTAATCATAAGTCACCAGTTCCGGAACTTGACTTACCCGTTTATTACGAAAGTGAACGATTGGCCAGTAATACCAATGAAGCTTCAAACGGCCGATCCTTTAAACGAAAACTGAGTGAATTGTTTAACAATTAAAACCTTGCAAAATGAAGAAGATTATAACTATATCCATGCTGCTAATCGCTTGCTGGAAAATGAATGCGCAATATGATATGGTGCCTCCTAAAGGATTAAAGGCCCCTAAAAACTACTATGGTTATCAGCAATATTACGATACCTTATCAATAGATATAGATAGGGGGGAGAAAATTAAAATTGTTTATCAATGGTATGATTTATTTCGCGAGGATGAAAAACGGTTTGATGAGTATTTTTGGCAGCCCTTCGAGTCAAGCTATACCATTTTGCAAGAGAAGTTGGAAGAGTTACCATTGGATAAAAAGCTAAAATATCACATTCAACTCACAACAAAACGAAGTTATGATGACGGTTTTTTTATTATGAATGACTCGGTAACTATGCAGCGACGTACGATTCTTGTTGAACGTTTATGGAAAAGTACAAATAAGGAAGATAAAAAAGCTTACAGAGATAGTATAAGTTTGATAGATAAAGTACTTCATCAAAAAATGTTTCCCTTAGAATCAACACTAACTGTTACAGAGCGTGAAACCAGAAACGCTCAGCGAGAATATAAGCTTGAAGGCAATGAGTTAATTGGGCAGGCGCAATGGCAGCATTTATTAGAGGTATCAAATGGGTTTTGGAAGGTTTATTTTTATGTCAATGATATTAATAACCTGTATTCCATTAATTCAGTTGATATAAAGGAATTTATTCGTGCCGAAAGACAAAACTATATAAAAAGAGGTTATTACCGTTATTATACTAATTTAAGGTATAAACTTGTTGATGGTGAAATTAAACAGGTTCGGTATTTTAGAGAGAGAATTCGAAGGAGAGAGAGGCATATTTCTTTAACGGTTAATCCTGTATTAGGTACAAGTATTGTTAAAGGTAAGTGGTCAGCTGATCTAGGTGCTATGTTTGGTGTGGTTTTTAACGAAGAACGTAATGGGGCCCTTCGATTAGCTTTAAGGTATCAGCTGAAGGGTTTAGGTGAAGAAACTTCTGATGAAACGAAAATGAAATACAATGGTTTTGTCGACGGTTTGTTCGATTTTAATTTAGCAAAAAGTTACAAGCGTGAGCAGTGGGTAGGCTTAGGTGTTGGTTACCTCTTGCATAAAGAAGGGAGTATTTATGGAGATAATACAGCCCGTATTTTCCTCAAATACCGCTCTTCGCAGTTGTGGGGAGTTCAGCCTGAGTTTAACTATTCTTTTGATGATAATGAAGGCTTTATCGGCTTGGGATTTTTCTTTAGCTTATAGTTTTAATAATTGACTGGTCACTTCATAAGGATGGTTTTCAGGGAAAGGCCTAACTTGCTACCGCGCGAATACCTTCGCGTGGTTATGCTTTTATACCACGCGTGAGGACACGCGCGGTAGCAGAGTATTGTCAACTGTAACAGATGCCTCCATTGCAAAATTGAAGGTCTTGTACACCGTTACAAGTATATCCATGGTGATATTGAAGGACTTGTACATCGTAACAAGTGCATCCATCGTAAATTGAGAGGTATGTAAACTGTAACAGTTGACTCCAAAGCAAAATAGGGTTCTTGTAAACCGTAACAGATACTTACATTGCAAAATTGAAGGTCTTGTATATCGTACCAGTGCCACCACGGCAAAATTGAGGGATTTGTATATCGTGACAGGTACTTCCTGTCAAAATTTCAATGTGCTGTCACATCAACCTGTCGCAATGTCACACATTGACTAATGGCACATGCTTTGATAACTTTGAGCCGTTAAATTGAAAAGTAAAATCTAAAATAAAAGTAACGATGCAAAAAGGACATATTGGGGTTACTACCGAGAACATTTTCCCAATCATCAAAAAGTATCTTTATTCAGATCACGAAATTTTCTTACGCGAATTAGTATCAAACGCTGTTGATGCCACTCAAAAGCTAAAAACATTGGCTTCGGTTGGTGAATTCAAGGGCGAGATGGGTGAAACACCAGTTCGTGTTATTCTTGATGAGAAAAAGAAAACCATCACCATTTCTGACCGGGGTGTTGGTATGACTGCCGAAGAAATTGACAGATATATCAACCAGGTGGCTTTTTCAGGAGCTAATGAGTTCCTTGAAAAATATAAGAAAGATGCCAACGCCATTATTGGTCACTTCGGTTTAGGTTTCTACTCATCTTTCATGGTATCTGAGAAGGTGGAAATTATCACCAAGTCGTTCCGAGATGATGCCCAGGCTGTAAAATGGAGTTGCGACGGAAGTCCTGAATATACTCTTGAAGAGGTTGAAAAGGCCGAAAGAGGTACGGATATCGTGTTGTACATCGACAAGGATAATGAGCAATATGCTGCTAAAGCAGAGATCGATAAGCTATTGAAAAAGTATTGTCGTTTCTTACCGATTGAGGTTGTTTTCGGCAAACAAACAGAGTGGAAAGATGGTAAGGAAGAAGAGACTGACAAGGACAATGTGGTAAATGAAACCAAGCCACTTTGGACACGCACACCTTCGGAATTAAAGGATGAGGATTATAATAAATTCTATCAGGGTTTATACCCAATGACAGATGAGCCTTTGTTCAACATTCACTTAAATGTAGATTATCCTTTCAACCTGACAGGTGTTCTTTACTTCCCTAAGTTGAAGAACAATGTCGAGGTTCAGAAAAATAAGATACAGCTATATTGCAACCAGGTATATGTAACTGATTCAGTAGAAGGAATTGTACCTGAGTTCTTAACACTTCTACACGGTGTGATTGATTCACCGGATATTCCATTAAATGTATCGCGTTCTTACTTACAGAGCGATAGTAATGTGAAGAAAATTTCGAGCCACATCACCAAGAAAGTAGCTGATCGTCTGGAGGAAATCTTTAAGAAAGACCGCGAAGGGTTTGAAGCTAAATGGGATGATCTGAAGATTTTCATCGAGTATGGTATGCTGACAGAAGAGAAGTTCTACGATCGTGCTAAGAAATTCACTTTGTTGAAAAATACAGATGGTAAGTTCTTTACTTTCGATGAGTATGCCGGTATTATAAAGGACAACCAAACTGATAAAGATGATCAGCTGGTATATCTTTATGCAACAGATGTTGAGGCACAGTTCAGCTTTATCGAGGCAGCTAAAAACAAAGGTTATGATGTGCTTGTGTTGGACGGACAGTTAGATAGTCACTTTGTAAATCATCTGGAGAGCAAGTTCGAAAAGTCACGTTTTGTACGTGTCGATAGTGATATTGCTGAAAAACTTATTCCAAAGGCTGAGACAACTGAGTTGAAGTTGACCGATGCTCAAAAGCAAGATTTAACAAGCATTTTCAGTTCTCAGGTTCCAAATGTTGATAAGACTAACTTCATCGTGACGTTTGAGGCATTGGAAGAAACTGATACGCCAGTGATGATTACGCAGCAAGAGTTTATGCGCCGTATGAAGGAGATGAGCCAGCTTGGTGGTGGCGGTATGAATTTCTACGGGGAAATGCCTGATAGCTATAACCTGGTGGTGAATGGTAATCACCCATTGGTGACTCGCATCATTGAGGATGAAGAGAAAGAAGTAGGAGAGAAGGTAGCTTCTTTACGTCATAAGATTGAAGGTTTGGAAGGTAAGCGCTCTGAATTGGAAAAGGCTAAAGAGGGCAAGAAAGACGAAGAGATTCCACAGGCTGATAAAGATGAGTTGGAAGATATTAACAAAAAGCTGACTGAACTGAACGGTAAAAAGGAGGAAGAACTTTCTTCATTTGCATCGTCAAACAAGTTGGTTTCTCAATTAATTGACCTGGCATTGCTTTCTAATAATATGTTGAAAGGTGAAGCTTTAACCAAGTTTGTTAAACGTAGTATCGACCTAATTTAAGGTTATCATAAATGCAAGAGAAAAGCCCGGAAGCATAAGTTTCCGGGCTTTCTTTTTATTGATTCCAGGGGGGTAGTGTTCTGAGTTCAGAGTTTTGAGTTCAGGGAGCTTTGTTTATCAACTTATTGACAACTTGAGGGTTCCGCAGTTCGGCAATTTAACGACGATTCAAATTACCAAAAGACCACTTCACAAAACCTCCATTCAACTTGAAAACCTTAACGTCTTTTAACAAAAAGAAAGTGGTAACAATGAGTTTGTATAGCTTATAAATTGGGCCTTTTATCTATTTTTGCGCCGTTTTTTAAACAACTGTGAGTGCCTTAGAAATTTTAAGGCATTACACAGTCAAATATCTTATAAAACCAGAACAAAAATGGAACAAAACGTTTTCATCGCAAAAGATGTAACAACTAATCCGGCTCCTTTAGGCTTAACCGGTTTCGGATTAACCAC
>NZ_CEXQWX010000104.1:0-21647 GCF_982718395.1 Carboxylicivirga sp. | reverse complement strand
TAAAGAATATTTGCGCATGTAGAATAATTCCAGCTTAAGCCGTTGTAACATTTCTGTTTTGTTTTCGGCATAACCAAACAAGACCTGTCCTAAAGATGTAATACCTGGTTTCACTTTTAAAAGTTCATAAAATGCAGGTTCATCCTTAACAAGTTGCTCACTATAATACTGACGTTCCGGACGTGGACCAATGACGGACATATCACCTTTAATAACGTTAATGAATTGAGGAAATTCATCAATTCGCCATTTTCTTAAGAAGCGACCAAATGATGTAACACGTTTGTCATTTAATGACGAAAGAGCCGGACCATCTTTTTCTGCATCCGTATACATGGTTCTGATTTTTAGTATCTGAAATACTTTACCATCTTTTCCAACGCGCTCTTGTTTATATATAAACGGACCATCTGATTCCCTTTTCACTTTCCAATAAATAAATGGAATGAATGGAGCCAACATAGCTAATCCTACAATTGATATTGCATAATCACTTGTTTGCTTGATAACCATTTTGGTATTTGACCAAACAGGTACAGAAATTATATTTGAGCTTTTATGTTCTTTTAGAGTTTTATCCAGCTCTTGTTCGTATGCATATGTATAACCGGGTGCTACTTGCATGATTTTTTCCCTATCTTTCAACATTTCCCAAAATAAGTCTGTGTAATATAACGGATGGATTAATGATTTATTACATGACGATTTCTTCTTTTTACTTTAAAAGGCAATACTTGTTTCAAAATATGAAAGTTAACTATTAAAAATTTATTCACATTGTAATTTTAGATTGAATTGAATTATGATTGTTTTTCTAGCTTTTCGTGATACAAACACTTTAATACATAATTGAACAATCAACATTAGAGTTACACTGGTGTGTTGACCTTGTTCAAAAAAAATGGAAATGCATAATTCGAATAAAACATTATTTTTGCCGCCATGGAGCTTAATGATTCATTCAGACATAAAGGAATGCGTAACCGGCTTGTGCAAGAGCTGAAGGGAAAACAAATTACAGATCCAAATGTGCTGAAAGCAATTGGGAATATACCACGACATTTATTTCTTGAGAGCAGTTTTATAAAGTTTGCCTATCAGGATAAAGCCTTTCCAATAGGAGCCGGACAAACGATATCGCAGCCATATACAGTAGCACTTCAATCGCAGTTACTTGAATTAAATGGAAGCGAGAAAGTGTTAGAAGTTGGAACTGGTTCAGGTTATCAGGCTGCTGTATTAATTGAAATGGGAGTAAAGCTATTTTCCATTGAACGTCAGAGTGAACTTTATCATCGTTCAACTCGTTTGTTGAGGGAGTTAGGTTATCAGGGACGCTTCTTTTTAGGCGATGGTTATGAAGGTCTGCCTGCCCAGGCACCGTTCGACAGGATTATAGTCACGGCAGGTGCCCCTGTAATACCAAGGAACTTATTAGTTCAGTTAAAGATAGGTGGGATTCTGGTTATCCCGTTGGGCGAGAAAAAACAGGTATTGACTCGCATTGTTCGACTGGAAGAAGATGAATTTGAGCAGCAGCAAATAGAAGAATGTGCCTTTGTTCCAATGCTGAATGGTATAGTTGGAAAATGAATGAATGTTTGATTTACGACTGAAGGATTTATGATGTGGCATGTGAATATATATTAGCGTCGACATTGGATGAGAAAACTTATCGCAGTCAAAGATGTTTAATGTCAGCGACTTACTTTGTCAATTCTTACTGCTAATTAGGATCCTAAACTAAATTCATAATGAATAAGCAAGAGTTAAAAAACAGGACTAAGCAATTTGCTGTTAGTATTATTCATCTGACAGAGTTTTTACCCAATACATATCTTGGCAGACATATTAAAGGACAGCTTATAAGATCAGCATCATCCGTAGCTGCAAATTATCGGGCAGCTTGTTTGGCGCAATCAAGGGCAGCATATATTGCTAAATTAAGTATCGTTATTGAGGAAGCAGATGAATCTGAGTTTTGGCTGGAACTTATAAGCGAAAAACAATTAACAGATCATTTTTCAATGAAAGAACTTCTAAAGGAGGCTCATGAACTGGCATCTATATTTATAGCCACCCGAAAAACATTAATGCTAAAAAATGAATAAACATTTAGATGATATAAATGTATAACCCGAAGTTTAAATCCAAGAAAGACTTATACAATTCATCAAACATCATAATTCATAAATCAAACATCAAAAATAAATATCCAATGATACAAATAGATATTTTACCAATTAATCCGTGGCAGGAAAATACCTACATCTTATCAGATGATACCAAAGAATGTGTAATTATTGATCCGGGCTGTTTATCACCAGAGGAACAAGAGTCAGTAGTTAATTTCATAACAGAGAAAGGATACAAACCGGTTCGACTGCTACAAACGCATATGCACCTGGATCACGTTTTCGGAAGCAAGTTTATAGCGGATAAATACGACTTAAAGCTGGAAGCCCATAAAGATGACGAATTCTGGGGAGAACAAACGGTTGAATATGCAGCCAATTTCGGTATGCAGTTGGATGCCAATCCACCAGCTATTGGTAATTATTTGAATGAAGGTGATAAAATTACATTTGGCAATTCGTCGATGGAGGTGATTCATGTGCCGGGACATTCGCCCGGTGGCATTGTATTTTATAGTGAAGATGATAAGATCGCCATTGTGGGAGACGTACTTTTCAGGGAAAGTATTGGTCGGGCTGATTTACCGGGTGGTGATTTCGAAACACTGGTATCACAAATAAGACAGAAGTTATTGATATTGGATGATGATGTGACCATTTATCCAGGGCACGGACCTGCATCCACAATTGGTCATGAGCGTGCCAACAATCCGTTTTTAAGTTAGGTGTTCTTACGAAGATAAACTATGCAAATACCCGGTTGAAGCTGTATTTAAACCGGGTATTTTTATACATGTTCAGGTGGTTTTAAAATTACCTTCTGATAGTTTCCAAAAATCGTCACTTCGATTTCCAAAAATCCTGCTGACGGTTTTCAAAAACCCTACTGATGATTTTTAAAAATGGACATGACGATTTTTTAAAAGCCTGCTGACCGTTTTTTTGCTTGTGATTATTTACTTGCAACAAGTCCGCGATCTTTTCAAACTTCGAACAAACAAACCATATAGGTGTTGCAATACAAGGTTGTGATCACAATGTTATTTGATAATTATTTTCTAATAACCAAGCAAATATCATTTTCTTTTTAGGAATTAATTAGTCATTTTGAAATTGTAAAAAAATATCTAACAGGTTTAAACAAAAACACTAATATAAAAGCATATGGGAACAGATAAGTTTGTCTCTCGCCATATTGGTCCAAGGGATCATGAGATAGACGCTATGCTAAAGCAAGTTGGCGTATCATCTATGGATGAGCTAATTGATCAGACTGTACCTTCTTCTATTCGTTTAGAAAAACCATTAAATATTGGTAAAGGACTAACTGAACGTCAGTATTTTAGAAAGATTCATGATATTGCTCAACAGAATAAAGTATACAATACCTACATCGGCATGGGGTATTACGATGTAATTACACCAGCTGTTATTACACGTAATGTTCTTGAAAATCCGGTTTGGTACACATCCTATACACCATATCAGGCAGAGATTTCACAAGGTCGTTTGGAAGCCTTGTTAAACTTCCAGACCGTTGTAACAGAAATGACTGGTATGGAACTAGCCAACGCTTCATTGCTTGATGAAGCAACTGCAGCAGCAGAAGCAATGGTAATGCTTTTCAATTCGCGCAGTCGCAAGCAGGCAAAGGCCGGGGTAAATGTTATGTTTGCCGATGAGAACATGTGGCCTCAAACTAAAGAGGTACTAATTACCCGGGCAAAACCACTTGGTATCGAGTTGCAATTTGGGGATATACATTCCTTTGAATGTAACGACAAGGTATTTGGAGTGATGGTGCAATATCCGAACTCCAATGGTACTGTTGAATGTTACAAAGCCTTAACAGAAAAGGTTCATGCAAGTGATTGTCGTATTGCTGTGGCGGCCGACCTGATGTCATTAGCATTATTAACACCTCCGGGAGAATGGGGTGCTGATATTGTATTTGGAACAACTCAGCGTTTTGGTATTCCAATGGGTTATGGTGGACCACATGCTGCTTATTTTGCTACTAAAGAAGAGTTGAAGCGCCAATTACCTGGACGAATCATTGGTATCACAAAAGATATTAACGGAAAACGTGCTTTACGTATGGCATTGCAGACTCGTGAGCAACACATTAAGCGTGAGCGAGCTACCTCAAATATCTGTACAGCACAGGCTTTACTAGCCACAATGGCAGGTTTCTACGCTGTTTACCATGGAGAGGAAGGCATCAGGCGCATTGCTGAGCATATCCATTCCGTTGCAAATCAGATTGCTCAGGAAGTTGAAAAACTTGGCTATAAGCAATTAAATGCTGACTTCTTCGATACCATCCGTTTCCAATTACCAGAAGGAGTTAAGGTAGAAGAGATAGAACAGTTCAGTCTTGATTTAGAGATGAATTTCCGCTATTTCGAGAATGGAGAGGTGGGTATTAGTATTGATGAAACTACCAACCTGTTTGATTTGAACTGGATTGTTGAGGTGTTTGCGAAAGCTGCTGGTAAAGAAGTACCGGTTATAGGTGATTTCAACGAAGAGTTAGCTATTAAACCAGAATTAGCTCGTAAGAGCTCTTTCTTAATTCAGGATATATTTAAAAAGTATCGCTCAGAGGCTGAGATGGTGCGTTATATCAAAAAGCTGGAGCGTCGAGATATTTCTTTAACGCATTCAATGATTTCATTGGGTTCTTGTACAATGAAATTAAATGCATCGACAGAGATGTTCCCATTGAGCTGGATTGAGTTTAATGGGCTGCATCCATTTATTCCAACAAATCAGGCATTGGGTTATCACATGATGATGGATGAATTGCGTAACGATTTGTCCGAGATTACAGGTTTTGCTGACGTGAGTTTACAGCCTAATTCAGGAGCAGCAGGCGAATACGCCGGTCTGATGGTTATTCAGGCTTATCACAAAAGCCGTGGTGAAGGGCACCGTAATGTGTCAATTATTCCTGCATCTGCCCACGGAACCAATCCTGCTTCAGCTGTGATGGCAGGAATGAAAGTGGTTGTGGTTAAGTGTGATGATAACGGTAACATCGATGTAGATGATTTACGCGCGAAAGCTGAAGAGCATAAAGACGATCTTTCAAACCTGATGGTAACATACCCTTCAACACATGGAGTGTTTGAAGAGTCAATTATCGAAGTGTGTCAGATCATCCACGATAATGGCGGACAAGTTTATATGGATGGTGCCAACATGAATGCACAGGTTGGTTTAACCAGTCCGGGACACATTGGTGCCGATGTTTGTCACCTGAACCTGCATAAAACATTTGCCATTCCACATGGTGGTGGTGGCCCGGGTGTTGGCCCGATTGGTGTAGCTAAGCATTTGGTAGAATTCTTACCAAAACATTCAGTTATAGATAATGGCCGTACAGGTATTACAGCTGTTGCTGCAGCTCCTTGGGGAAGTGCAAGTGTATTGCCAATCACCTATGGTTACATTAAAATGTTGGGAAGTGAAGGATTAACTCAAGCTACAAAAATGGCTATCTTAAATGCCAACTATATGGCTTCTCACCTGAAAGATGACTACGGTATTCTTTACACAGGTAAGAATGGTCGAGTTGCTCACGAGATGATTTTGGAATGTCGTCACTTTAAAGTTGACTCAGGTATTACTGAAACAGACATTGCTAAGCGCTTGATGGATTATGGTTTCCATGCTCCGACACTGTCATTCCCGGTATATGGAACGCTGATGGTAGAACCAACGGAAAGTGAATCGCTCCAGGAATTAGATCGTTTTATAGCAGCCATGAAGTCAATTTATGCTGAGATTAAAGAAGTGGAAAATGGAACAGCTGACGAGGAAGATAACGTGTTGAAAAATGCACCTCACCCAGCTTATAAAGTGGTTTCTGATGAGTGGAATCATTCCTATGGACGTGAAAAAGCAGCTTATCCATTACCATATATTCGAGAGAATAAATTCTGGATTGACGTAGCACGCGTTGATGATGCTTATGGTGACAGGAACCTTGTTTGTGCCTGTGAGCCAATTGAAAGCTACATGGAAGTCTAAGATTAATTAGATATTATAAGTTAGCCTGGCAATTCGCATTGAATAGCCAGGCTTTTTTATGTTTTAATTCAGAAACTTTTGTAAAAACAAAGCGTACCATTAGCCATAATAATCTAAAAAAAGGATAATGAGAAGAGTTTACTTTCTTTTAATGACACTAATCCCATTGCACATAATGGCGCAGGAAATGCCAGTTGTTGCCAGTGCCAATGAAACGTTCGAAAATATCACCAGCATTTCGGTTGAAGGTGAGTTTTGCAAGGTCGATGTTACCAAGGGGGAGCAGGTAAGTTTAACGGCTGAGTTAAAAGCAGCTAAAGATTTGGAAGGCTATGCTGTCGATTTTCATGAATCAGCTGGAGTATTAAACATTAAAGTTCAAAAGCCAGAATCAGGCTGGACCTCTCATTCCGGTTTTGTTAATTTAAAAGTACCACAAGGAGTAAGTATAAATATTCAAACAACTTCGGGCTATATTAATTTAGTCGGTATTTCAGGTTCACAATTACTGGCTGAGTCAAAATCGGGTAAAATTACGGCTGACAACCTATCAGGTAATGTAACCTTAAGATCTAAATCAGCTTCCATCAAGGCAAATAATATCACCGGAAAGTTGAATGTAAAATCCAAAGGTGGATCGCAGGCAGTGCGTTACGTAAAAGGAGATGTTTCTTTATATTCAAGTGGAGGGGCGATGATTGTTGAGAATATCAAAGGAAGTCTGAAAACAGAATCGACAGATGGAGAGCAGACAATGAAGGAAATTGAAGGAGAAATTTATCTGAAGACAAAGTCTGGTGCCATGAAACTATCCAATGCGAAGGGTAATATTGGTTCATTATCTGTATCTGGAGTATTAAATCTGTTTGATGTTGAAGGTACGTTGCAATTAGTAGCAACCAAAGGCTCAATTATCGGTAACCGCGTGAAGCTAACTGCTTCTTCTAATTTTCAGACAACAGAGGGAAAGATTAAGTTGAAGTTTCTAAATGACAAGGAGCAATTGACATTTGCTTGCCAGTCTGAACATGCCTATATCATTGCCTATGGGAAATCAAAAAAGAAGAAACTGAAAATGGGTGCAGGACCTATTGTTGTAACAGCAGTTAGTACAACAGGAGCTATGAATTTTAACAAGTAGTATGGTTTGAATAACTAGTAAAGCACAGTTAATTTTATTGTAATACTCGTCGTTCAGCTAATTAACAGCAAATCAATCTAATCGGGCGACGAGTATTATAATGTTAGGAGCCAGGTTGTTTTGAATAATAGTTGGTTTTGACAATGAAGTGTTTTATTGATAATTTGTGTCATTACAGGTGAAAAGAGGTTGATATTTATTAGTTAAATGAATCCCTTGGGTTTCAGACTACAGGTTACGAGCCTTTTGTTTCAGCACAAATGAATTTCTATATGGATTTGCTTGCTAATAAAGCCCTGGTTGAACAGGAGAACATTCCAACAGAATGTGCCAATGATTTTTATGCAGAATTACTAACTTCTTTTGTTTCAAAGAATATTATGCTTCAGATGCTTTCTGATGTTAGTTCAATATGTGCTTTTATCTATTCAGCGAAAACAAACCGTATTGAATACGTCAATGATAATTTTCAAAAGTATTTTCAGTTAAGCATGGAACATTTTAAGTCCCCGGCAATCAGTCGGTTTATTTATTCCCGTATCCATCCGGATGATGCCAGGTTTGTTAAGAAGTTGGAAAATAGCGTTATAAACGGAGGGCATTCAAGTAGTCTTAATAAAGTCTTTCGCATACGGATGCACGATAATATTTATCATCCCTTGCTATTCATGATTTTCAAACTAAGTATTATTAACCAAAAGTATGAGCACCTTAAAATAGGGATTCAAATTGATTTTACTTCGTTTGAAGAGGATCACCTAACTGACTCGGAGTACCAATTGTGTCAAAAAAAGATCACCGAATTATCTAACCGGGAACGCGATATCCTGAGACAGGTAGTTAAAGGGCACACAGACAATGAAATTGCAATAATTCTTCATTTAAGCTTCCACACGGTTCAAAAGCACAGAAAGAACATTTTGAAGAAGTTACAGATCAGAAACACTGCAATCCTTGCTTATATTGCTGGCAAGTCAAATTTAATTTAATCCTTCACTTACCTTGTCAAAATACCCCTTTTGGGTTATTGTTTTTTGTATTTCCTCCTCCTACATTTACAGTGATTCTTTAATTTCTGCGGCACAATTAACTATACATGAGAAATACTTGCCCCTCCTGAGTTTTGTTGATTGCCGGAAATATCCAGGAGGGGATAAGTTAAGCTTACCCACAAGTACTAAAACAAACAATATTGATCGTTCGTTGAAAATGATTCTTATTTGAATAAAGTATTATAAAAGCCACGCAGGCACGTCGGTATCTAGGCTTCACTTTTGCAGAACTTGTTGTTTTCAGACATCGTTATCTTAAATTTTTAAGGACTCTTCCCTTTCATATAAATATCATGTAACTTGTCTATCTCAACCCGACCTTACATAAAGAATGTAAAGGGATTATTATGGGTTTTAAGTATTTGCAGATTAAAAAGAGTCATCGCTTAGTAAAGCAAAGTGATGCAGTTAAGGCGCCTCAGCGTCGTTCTTTTTTAAAGGCTATTGGAGTAGGAGTATTGGCCTGGAATCCTTTAATTGAATCAGTATTTGCAGTTACACGTCGACCATTTAAATTAATTGGCAATGACAAACAATTACTCGTCTATCGGAATGGGCAATTGGCTTGGGAAATAAGTCATCATGTGTTTGAGTCCGATTATAGCCTAAGTGTTAAAAAACAAAAGGATGAATACTTAATAAGCGCTAAAAACCTGAGCTATCATTTCACGAACTTACCGTTGAGTTTAAAGGCTCGCATTTATCAGGATCGGGGGGAGTGGCGTTTAGATCTTAGAATTCCCCAATTAAAAATTAAACAAGAAGTCGATTTTATCTCCTGGCTCGATGATTTACAAAGTGTTAAAGGAGTAATCAATCCTCAGATTCTGGTTAATTCAGACAAAGCCTCGATTGCTTTGCATCACAAGGCATCCTGTAGTTTAAACTCAAAGTGGGAACTATCACTTAATGCACCTCATGCTATTCAACTGGATAATATCACCGGTACTTATACAACAAGCAATATATTAATTGCTCCATCCAATGCAGATAGTCAATTTCTTAAATCCTCATCAGAGCACTCGAGTTACATCAGCTTTAAGAAGTTTGAGGAATGGAGGCGATTTGTAAATATTCACTTACCAAGTCATCCTTTGGCATCCATTGATAAGAAGAATCCTGATTTAACCATGCGACTTTCGAATGACCTTCTGTACTGGACAATGGACAATGAGGGTCGCATAGAATATCAGTTTGGAGAGTATAAGAAGTCTTTTAAGCAGTCCTTTTTGTTTACTGAGTATTGCATTAATCAACAGCCTAAAGTCTACCTATCAGCCAGTATTGATAACTCATGGTTACCAACCGGAGTTGGAGCATTTCAGCTAAAGCAAAATAGGGAGAAGCCCGATTACGAATACGAAGGCGATTTAAATGGGCGCATAGAGGAAAAGTTTCAAACTGGCTTCAATGCTTTTAAACCCATTGTTGAAGGTGGTGTTGGTCTGATGGCAGCTAGTGATAAATCTTATGACTTATCTATACACGATCAGGAACCAGTGAAGCGGAAAAAGACAAATACAAGCCAACTGACCATTTCGCAGGATAAGGTAGTGTATCGCCCTAAAAAAGCTTTGAAGTTCAGAATACTTCGACCGGAAGATCTATTAACCTTAGAGTTCGAGTTGCACAATTTCAGTCTGGTACGACAAGGCGCAGTATCCTTTGCCGAGCTGACCAATTCGAAGAAAAAAGGACTGGTAATCGTTTCTTTTAATACACAACATACCCTTGAGGAAGCTTTTTATGAAGCCAATAAAATTCCGGGTGTCAGTAATTCTGATGATGTCATACTGCCTGCGAAGCATTTGCGCGCAAAAAAGAGCCGTTTGGTCTATGAATTACCTGCCAATAGTAAAGGCATTCCTTTAACCATTGAACAATTGCTCAACTGGGGTCACCTTAAGTTAAGAGTTAACCCGAGGGCGTGGATTAAGCTGCCGCAACTTAAGAAAGTAAAAAGGTTAAGTGTTGATTCGTCTTCAAGGTTAGATGCCCCGTCTTCGAAAAGAAAATATCTGGAGAAAGATTCAAAGGATTTTGCCATCAAGCTATATAGCCACTCTAATCGCAATATTTCTAAACAGAATATATACGATCAGAATAATTTAGGGCAAATCCTTCCCACTGATAAAATGCAGACAGTCAGTCCGAAATTTAGTGTTTTTGCCATTAAAAATGTGAATCTTAATGTTGGACCTGTACCTGCGACAGACACATCTATTGAGGCACCCGCATTGATGTATATTTCACCCAATCAACTGGGAGGTTTTACTCATAAAGGGCGATTAATGCTGCGGGAACACCAAGAGCAGACATCAAGTTTAAGTAAGACCCCCGGTAATTTTAATCTGGCTGCTGATAATTTATCAACCAATAAAGGCTCGATTGCCGAATTGTGGCACACCATTCTGGGAACCACACTAAAGGGTGGAAAGGTAACCCGTCAATTATCTGCTTTTAAAACCATCAGAGCTTTATGGGCTCATGAAGCTAAGGTTGACTATAAGCAATTGCCGCCATTGGGTGAACCATTTATGGCTTCATTGGATGCCAATGACCGGCACGTGCTGGTGCATACCACATCCAATTATTCTATTGCAGGCTATTATCCAAAACCAGTTGTCGTTAATAACCTCATGTTGTCTTCTCTGGGAGCTTACCTGGACTGGCAAGCTTATTTCGATGTGCCATCACCGGCAGATACAGAGCTGAACATTATCGAATGGGAGCATTTGGCCACATTAGGACGTGATCACTACGTTAAGGTGGTGCGTGAAGGTTATCTGTTTCCTTTTGGTCATCGGGCCGCGTTGGTAAAAGTCACCGAACGTAAATTTCATAAAGGAACCAAATCAGCAGTTAACCGGCAGCGGATGTATGTGGTAGTGCTTGAGAAAGAAGTAAGTTACCAACGAAACAATCCGGATAATCAGTTTATTCCGTTTGCTTTTGAACAGGTGAAAATAACGAGCTCTCAGACACCTAATATTGATAATCCTTTGGACAATCCGATTATTAATGTTCCTTCCGGCTCTAATACCTTGAAACGTTTAAGTCTGGCTAACCAGCAAAAGCGATTTAGTGGTTCCGGCAATACAGCCTATAACTTTTACATTAATGTGAATGGTAAAGGTTATTTGTTCGATATGGTGATTACCGACAAAGAGGGATTCGAACATGCATTGCAGATGCCGCTTGTTTTTCTTGAAAATAGGGTAGCACGACAAAGTAATTTAATGCAGCAATTGATTGAGAAATACAATCCTAATACGGCCTATAACCAGATGGGCATGAACGAACAGAACATTGCCTATGCCGAAAGCATGGTGGGTGGAGATACAGCATTCGAAACGCAAACTATTCAGTTTGGAGCTGAGCTTTATCCGGCAAAAGGAGTAGCCGATATTAAATTTCATCCGATCATTCAGAAGGCAGAAGTTTTTATCAAGCAATTGAATGAAATGACTGGTGTGCGAAAAGCAACCAGCATTCAACTTGAGGATGACAATAACGAAGGGAGTGTCTTTGCCACAGTCAGTGGTGCAGTGGTTGATTTCTCAAATGGCTCAGATAAAGCAGGCGGTTTTTTGTCGCCTAACATGAATATATCAGCTTTAAGTAAATTGCAGGGACCATTGGGAGGTGATTTGGCAGATAATAAAGATTTAACTTTTAATCCTGATGATTTCTTCAAAGCCCTGGAAGAATTTCCGGTAGCTAAAATCTTTGGAGTGATCAAGATATTTGATCTTCTGCTTGGCGACTTAAACCTAAGTGGTGCTTTCGATGGCATTAAAAACACCACTAAACAGATCAAAAACGAAATTGATGATATCAAATCAGAGATACTTTATCTGGAGAATCAGGCGAAAGAACTGCAGGAGGATTTAAATGATGAGATCAATAGTTTGAAGCAAGCCATCAAGGATAAAACGCAAGAGTTGATGGACACCCTGAATGGAAATATTCCAAAGATTCCCAATTTTAAAACCTATGTGACGTCTGAAGCTTTTTATGCAGAATATAAATGGCAGCCCGAGTTTAAATCGAATCCGATAAAGGTGATCGACGATATTTTGCATGTTCGTGTGGATGATCCTCAAAAAGCATTAACCATCACAACATCCATCGAAAAGCCATTTGAAGCAGGAAAGGAAGCCAGCTTCGGCGGAGTGGCACGTTTCGAAAAATTTGGAATTGATTTGGTACCAATGCTGGCCGTTAACTTCAACTATATGGAGTTTAAAACCGGTAATGCACAAAAAACTAATGTCAAGGTAGATATTGATTCGGAGAAGCCAATTGAATTTAAAGGTGCTTTGAGTTTTGTTAATAATCTTCAAAGTATTATTCCTAACACAGGGTTTTCTGACGATGGGCCATACATCAAACTACAACCCACTCAGGTAACCGCCGGATTTAGCATTGGAATACCCAACATTGAAGTGGGTATTTGCATGATCAGCAATATCAGCCTGGGAGCACATGTGACATTACCTTTTACAGGCGCACCTTTAGAAATGGGCTTCAACTTCTGTAAACGCGAAAACCCGTTTATGCTCACCATCTCATGCTTTGGTGGTGGAGGCTACTTTATGTTGATCACCACTTTAAAGGGTTTGAAATCAATTGAAGCAGCCTTTGAGTTTGGAGCCGCTATATCACTCAATGTGGGTGTTGCATCAGGTGGCGTGTCCGTTATGGGCGGTATCTATTATAAATTTGAATTGATCGAAAAAGCACTGCCAACGCCCGATGGCGAGATTATAGAAGAAATAGGTTCATCCACCATCACGGGTTACCTGCGCATCAACGGGCATTTATCGATATTGGGAATCATTTCTATATCGATGGAGTTCTACCTTGCCTTTATCGCTGTTTTCTCAGATGGTAAGGTGCAAAAGCTGGAAGGTGTCGCTACCATTAAAGTAAAGGTTGAGGTACTGTTTTTCAGCAAAACAGTAAGTGTAACGGTTCGTCGGGAACTGAAAGGAGCCGATGCTGATCCGAAATTCATTGAAATGATTGATGAAGATGATTGGCAGGAATACTGTCTGGCATTTGCCGGATAATAACTATTGAAAAAGTCTGTTATGGAAATTATATTGACCACATTACCCCACCAACGCGATTTGGAAAACGATTTGCTGAAACTATCGGTCTTTGTTTCGGTAAAGCTCAATACGCCCAATGATACCACTTTGAATACCTTCCCGGATATTTTGAACTGGCCGGAGAAGATATTGAATGCCAGTTTTGCTTTTAGTCTGGACGATGGAACAATAGTAGAGGCACAACTTGATCAATCAATCATCAGGACTGAATTGTATCAACGCATTCTGCATCCCGATGTGAAGGTCGATGATTTTAAGGACGATGAAGAGTTGCTGCAAAAGCGCATTTATTCATTTCCGGTAAAGCATGTACAGGACTTTATTTTCAAAACAGTGAAAGAAGAGGTTTTGGTCAATCCATCGCGAAAGGTAAAACCGGAACGTTTTGTGAATGAGATGGAATTGGGTGCTATCAGTCAATATAAACTGCAAAGCGATGAGGTGAAGCGTGTATCAGATAGGAAAGTGCGAAAGGCAGCGAACGGTTCCTTAATGATCAGACAGCAGGATGAAGATTTGAAAATTCGCCAATCAGTAACGGACAATCGTTTTAAGCGTTTCGAAAAGCAGATGAATCCAAAGAGTGACTTTGCCGAGGTAAGGCAGTTTCATAAGGTGGATAAAGCTTTCAAAACAACGCCAAAGTTGCAGTTAGAGAAACCACGCTTTGAGTTTCACGATATTATGGCAACCATCAACAGCTATCCGCAAATCATGCGACAGATGGGCTTTGTGCTCGACTTTACCATTTCCAATCCTGATGATTGGTCAAAGAAAGGCACGATTCGTGTAGTGCCACAGGATCTCGAAATCAGTGATGATTATACCTTATCGATTCCTTCTACGGCTTATGAACTGACAGATGAAGGCTTTTTTACCCGCGATCAGGCCAATTCACTTTTTAAGCAAGGATTTGTCAAAATTAATTCCGATGCTTTTGAAGTCGTGCAGATTGATGCCGATGGAGCTGCCTTAAAAACCAACAACATGGCAGAAAGTAAGGTGCAGGAGATAGCCCGTTTTTATGAAGTGAAAGATGAGATTGCCAAAAGTAAAGTGGTTCGGGCAGAGATACTGGACGAAGTAGAACCGCCGCAGGAAGAAGGCTTGCCTTATATGCGTTCAGCTGGAATTGCTATCACCAAAAATGGCATGGCCGAACATTTGTTTGAACGTATCAAACGTAGCGTGGAACTAAAGAACGAGTTCAGCACGCAGAAGGTGAAGTCAATCGATTCGAAAGCACTTAAAATAAAAAAGAATTCACCTTTACAGATTAAAACCTTTAAAGCCAGGCAACCAGTTAAAGCACTGTATTCAGATGATGTGGTGCAGGGCTATCGCATGGACATTGCCTATGAAGAGGAGCCGGATAAATGGTATTCGTTGCATTGGCGGCAGGATGCCTATCAGTGGTTTGATGAGAGCAATACGGCGCATCCACTTGATAATGTCGTGCCGGATGAAGGCTTTATTCAGTTGGGATTGACAGAAGATCCCGATAATCCCGATGACGTATTTGTTTCGGAAACCATTGCCCGTTGGGAAGGCTGGAGCTTATCGGTACGCAAGCCTGGCTATGCTATCAATGAGTCGGATGACTATGAATTAAAAGAAGGGGAGACCGATAAAAAGGATTTTGTGCATCAGTCAAAAAACGTGGAAGCACAAAAATATGCCTACGACAGTGAATTGGATTTTCGCATTCATGCCGAATCCAAAACCATTGCCGGAACATTGCCACGTCTAAGATTTGGTAAAGAATATCGTCTACGTATCCGTACAGTAGATCTGGCAGGCAACAGTGTAGCGCATACATTTATTGCTAGTGACAAAAGCAGTTCGGAGCGCGGCAATATCAAATACCTGCGTTTTGAACCATTGGCAAGCCCCATTGTATTGGTGGGAAATACACTTAAGGATGGTGAGTTTTTGGAGAGCATGGTAATTCGTTCCAATTACAACCAGTCGGTGCAGGAGTATGAAGCAGCGCATCCTGTTGCCAATCAGCAATTGGATGACCATTCACTACGGTATTTACTTCCGCCAAAGAACAGCCAGTTGATGGCCGAGTGTCATAGTATGTTTGAAAAAGCCTTTGGTGATCCTGATAAAGCAAAAGATATCTATAAGATAATCACCGAACACGAAGGCTTGTATCAACAGGACGAAAAGAATAAGGAGAAGGTATACCAGCCTTCAGAAGTGGAGATTATTTACCTGCCCGATCCTATGGCGGCGGGTGTGGCCCTTTTCCTGGCCGATGATTGCGAAAATACACATACGCAGGAGTTTGAACCACGCCTGTTTAGTTTCTTTTCAAAGGATGAAATAAAAGCAACAAAAACCGATCAGGTGGATATACCGGAAGATTGGTACAAGGCCGGAATTATCAGAATCAGACTGGAGGAAGGTGAATACAATGCAGAATGGAATAAATCTTCACGGCAATTGACCTTTTATCTTCCTAAAGGTATTCGCACCCGCATTCGTTTTAGCACGTTCTGGCGCGAGAGTGATCTAAAAGATTTATCGGCCATTTGGCAAATGATAAAGAATGAGGCAGAAGGTGATTTGAAAGAAGCCAAAGAACTGGCCTTTTCAGGGCGTCATTGGATGGTGAGTCCGTCGCGCGAAATGGAGTTGGTGCATGCCTTGCAACAGCCCCTTGACGAGCCTGTGATTGAAGAATTGCTTCCCAACAGGCAGTTTGGTCAAACACATGCCGATATCAATATTCGTTTTGACATCCATGGTGAAAGTACCGAAAAGGTGGAGGTACAGGCACGGTGGACGGAACAGTGGGACGATGGTATTTCAGTAAGTATAAAAGAAAAGCAGGGTCGAAACAGTATCCCCGATCTGCTGATTAACTACCACGATGATGTGGTGACACGTGGCACCATTCCTGAGCCGGAACAATTAAAAGTAGCACAGGTTGATAACATTAAAAAGCCCCAGTTGAAACTGTTTACTATGCGCAACCGAGAGGCATTTGAAGCAGATCCTCAGCCAAGGGCGCGCCGTTTGAACAAAGATTACAAGCGTGATAACGGAGCATACCAATTACATCGTGTAGAGAAACAAAAAGCCGTTGATTCGCTGGTCAACCGCGTTCGCTTTGATGTGGAAGCATATAAATTTAACTTCCTGAAACGTGTGAATCTTCGGATGCTTCCTTTGAAACATCATTTTGGAGACACGCGTCATCGATGGGTGGATTATCGCCTGTTGGCTGCATCGCGTTACGACGAGTACTTTGATAAGATACTGGTGGCTAACCCCCAATTGAAAACCAGCCGGCTGAGCGAATGGAAAGAACAGGTGAATATTCCCAGTTCGGCCCGGCCCAAAGCACCCGAGATTGATTACATCATCCCGACTTTTGAATGGCGGAAAACACAGAATGAAACGGCCATGCGCCATCAACGTCTGGGAGGCGGTTTACGGATTTTCATAAAGCGTCCGTGGTTTTCATCTGGTGATGATGAAATGTTAGGCGTTATCCTGCCGCACACAAAAAGTCAGTTAACCAGTTTTGTAAGTCAATCGCCAGGCTATAATCAGGCTTATACAAGTTGGGGAATTGATCCGCTCTTGTACTCGGTTCAACCGCCGGGTTACTCACCAAAGGTCGATGACTTCTTTATGAATCCGGTGATCGATCATGATTTGTCCTATCCTGAAAAATCATTACGGGCTAAGGTGGTGGGTTATCCTGTTCATTTTGATGAGGAGCGGCAGCTTTGGTTTGCAGATATGCGCATTAATGCACACAATATGTACTTTCCTTTTGTGAAGTTGGTTTTGGCACGATATCAACCGTATTCAGTGCGAACCGACGAGAAGGATGTATGCTTGTCACCGGTGGTAGCAGCTAATTTCACGCAGTTGATGCCTGAACGTCAAACTACTGTGCGTTTTAATAAAGCAGGCGCACATTCTAAATTTACCCTTACCATTGAAGGACCCATTTACAATGAGAAGTACGCTAAATACGGTAACTATAATTTCCTGAAGATAAGTTTTCAGGATACCAAATATTCAAGGCCGATCTACGGTGCAGTCACTGATGATAATGTGGATAAGGATTTAAAAGAGGAGACTTTGGTGATTCGTTTATCCGGGAAATATGTGACGAACAATAGGTATCGTGTATCCCGGGAGTTTAAGCTACCGGCCAAGTACAAAAAAGATGCTTACCAGATTATTATAGAAGAGTATGAACGCGGCCCCAACAGGATTGCAGGCTTGCCGCCAGCTTATAAAGATCGCCTGGAGCAATCAGCTCAAACGGACCGTCTGATATATGCTGATGTATTTAATGTCAATGAAACACAAATGACCATATCGGGTTAGGTGCTTAAGGAAGGATTTATACCTACATGTTATGCATCACTCGTCGTCCGACTAATAGACATTAAATTGATTTAGTCGTCCGACAAGTTTTTTCAACCTCATCTGCTGACTATCAGCAGTATGTTCATGTCAGCTGGTGAGTACGAAAAGACTCGCCACATCGTTCTTCGGTGTTGCCGGAGCTTACGGCAATAGGGAATCATTTAGCGGCAACATGGAATCATCCTTCGGCAATACCCCCGCATCATTCTTCGGTGTCGCCGACACTTGCGGCGGAAGGGAATATTCATTCTTCTGTGTTGCCGCAAGCTTCTTCGACGTTGCCGCGCTCTGCGGCGGTATGGAATTATGATTCGGAAATAGCGAATAATCGTACGGCGATACATCCGCAAAGCAATTTGATGTCGCCGGAGCTTGGGGCAGAAGGAAATTAATCTTATATCTTACGTCTTATGTCTTGAGTCTAATATTTAAACTCACTTTCAATGATGTCGCTGAATACGTCCTGAATATTCAAACCAGCCGCTTCAATTTGTTGGGGAATAAAGCTGGTGACAGTCATGCCGGGGGTGGTGTTTACTTCAAGCAGGAATATTTTATTATCACTGATGATGTAGTCAATACGCACAATGCCCTTACAACCCAGAATATCATAGATCAATGATGTGATTGACTGGATACGGTCTCTGACTTTATCTTCGATACGGGCAGGTGTAATTTCTTCTACTCTGCTGGCGGTGTATTTGGCCTCAAAATCAAAGAATTCGTTTTTACTCACCACTTCCGTCACCGGAAAAACTTCCTGTTTACCGGGTATCTTATACAAGCCACAGGTGACTTCAGTTCCGCTGATAAACTGCTCAATAATTACTTCGTCACTTTCGGTGAAAGCTTTTTCGATGGCAGGAGTTAGCTGCTCTGCTTCCTTCACTTTTGTAATACCAAAGCTCGATCCGCCTGCATTGGGTTTCACAAAGCAGGGCAGACCCAATTGCTCCACAATGTCTTTGCTGTTAAAGCTATTGTCTTTGCGCACCAATACCGAGTCGGCCACAGCTACACCAAAACCCTTCAGGTAAGTGTTACAGGTAAATTTATTAAAGCTGATCGAGGCGGCCTGCACATTACATGTGCTATGCGGAATTCCCAGCATATTGAAATAGCCTTGCAGTAATCCATCTTCGCCAGGAGTGCCGTGAATGGTGATATAGGCGAAATCAATCTTAATTTTTTCGTCATTCATCACAAACGAAAAATCGTTTTTATCAATCGGATACTCATTGTCATCCACTACAGCACACCATTTTTCTTCGGTGATTAATACAGGGTAACGCTTGTATCTCTTGGCATCAATAAAGCTCATGATGCCTTCTTTACTTTTTTCAGATACAATTAATTCGGATGAGTAACCTCCGTAGATGACAGCTATATTTTTCATTGGACTTGTGACTGTATATGTGATGGATTAATCGTTTTCTCTGCCGGCAATATAGCCTCTCCATTTTTCAATGCAATGCATCATATCTTCCGGAATATCCGTATTAAAATCGATGTATTCCTTTGTGGTAGGATGCACAAAGCCTAATGTTTTAGCATGTAAGGCCTGGCGGGGTAATATCTTAAAACAATTTTGAACAAATTGCTTGTACTTTGTAAATGTGGTGCCCTTTAATATCTGGTGACCACCATAGCGCTCATCGTTAAACAGCGGATGACCAATGTGTTTCATATGGGCACGTATCTGGTGGGTACGTCCGGTTTCCAGGCGGCACTCTACCAGTGAAACATAGCCCAATCGTTCCAGTACTTTGTAATGCGTTACGGCATGTTTGCCACGATCACCATCAGGGAATACGGCCATTTGTTTGCGGTCTTGCAGGCTGCGGCCAATGTTACCAGTGATGGTGCCTTCGTCTTCTTTAGGCTGTCCCCAGACAAGTGCCAGATAGGTACGTGTCGATGTTTTCTCAAAAAACTGACGGGCCAAAAAGTTTTTAGATTGTTCAGTTTTAGCCACCACCAATAAACCGGATGTATCTTTATCGATGCGATGCACTAGTCCCGGACGCGGGTCTTCAGAGTTAAACAATGGCAGATCTTTTAAATGCCATGCCAGGGCATTTACCATGGTATCGGTATAGTTACCATGACCCGGATGTACCACCATATCAGGCTTTTTATTAATAATGATTAAGTCATCATCCTCATAAGGAATGTCCAAAGGAATGTCCTGTGCTATGATTTTCAGCTCACGGCGTGGAAACGACATAACAATGGTGATGACCTCATTGGGTTTAATCTTATAATTCGATTTAACGGGTTTGTCATTTACCCGAATGTTACCGGCAGCGGCAGCATCCTGTATTTTATTACGGGATGCATTATCCACACGGTTCACCAAAAACTTATCGATGCGCAATGACTTTTGTCCGGGATCGGTTACAAAGCGGTAGTGCTCATACAACTCATTGCTTTCCTCCAGCTCATCTAATTCTTCTTCCTGCAAATGATCGGTCATTTCGGCTTATTATATTTCGGGTTGTTCAACAATATCGTTTATTACAGTTTTGGCAGAGTCCACACTTAACCAAATGTCGATAGATGACCCCAGTGGTATACGTTCACCTTTGTCGGCCGATGGTTGTTGTTTCCATATCATGGCAGCAAGTGAGTCTTCTGCTGTCTGCACCGATTCATCAAAAATAACAGCACCTACATTGAGTGAAACAGATACAGAGTAGCTTTTAGCCTCATCCAGTGTCAGCGATGTCAGGTCGGGTACATTGGTGCGAACGGTGCTTAGTCCTTCACCAATATGCAAGTCAATTACCGAGCCCTTCAGTACAACGGTTCCCGGTTCAACCGGCTTACCCTTGTATAATTGTTGAAGCACCAGGTTACGGTACTCGCTTGGCACATAAATCAATTCGCCTGCTTTCAGACCATATGACTCTAGAATCACCTTGGCATTTCGAAGGGAATAATCCACCAGGTTAGGGATTTGCACTCTTTCAGGAGCAATGGCTTTGATGGTAAGGTGAATGTTCCGGTTTTCTTTTACCATGCTTCCCGGTGCCGGAATTTGCTCGATAACAGCTCCCGGAAGAAAATTATCAACATGTGCCGAATCCATAATGTTATATCTGAATCCTTTTTCTTTTATAATCTGGCTGAATTGATCTTCGGTCAGCCCTCTGAAATCAGGAACCGGATAATATTCACCGTGATTGGTGTATATATTTATACTAACAAAAGTAGCAATAAGCACAAGTGCAATTACCACAATTGCAGCGGTAATGTTTTTGACAAACACATTATCAATTATTTTTTTTAGTAAAGCCATAAGAAATTCGATTTAACGATCAATGTAAAATTTACAAACCATAACAATTCGTCATTTGATCGATGAGTCCAAAAATAGTAAAACTTCTGCTATCAAACTTACGGGCATAAAAAAAGTAAAGAACCCAAAAGTGGATTCTTTACTTTCTATATTTTGAAGCTTAAAATTAAGCTTTGTGTCTTTTTTCGCTTGAAACGCTTAATTTCTTACGACCTTTAGCTCTTCTTGCTGCTAAAACTTTACGTCCACTAGCGCTGGACATTCTTTCGCGGAAACCATGCTTGTTTCTTCTCTTTCTGTTCGAAGGTTGAAATGTTCTTTTCATTGCTATGTAATTTTTTTCTTTTCTTTGATTGCAACATTCCAAAAGAACAAGTTCGGGAGCATCATTCTTCCAGATTGTTAATTAAGCCAATACCTTAGCTTTTCGGACTGCAAAAATACACGTTTTTTTCTTCTTCCAAA
>NZ_CEXQWX010000103.1:0-21914 GCF_982718395.1 Carboxylicivirga sp. | reverse complement strand
GGCTGGAGAGATTGCTTATCGAAAAGGAGAGTTTAAAGTTGCTTTTGAGCAACTGCGTGATGCAGTACATTTGGATGATAGATTGAATTACGATGAACCTTGGGGTTGGATGCAACCAGCAAGGCATGCCTTGGGAGCATTGTTGCTTGAGCAAGAGTACTTTGTTGAGGCTGAAACCGTATATCGTAATGACCTTCGCCGTCATCCAAACAATATTTGGGCTTTACATGGGCTTGCCGAGTCGTTAGAAAAACAAGGTAAATCCACAGAAGCGCTTAAGTGTCATTCAAAGTTTGAAGCTGCTTCTGTAAGGGCTGATGTAAAAGTCGATCGCTCATGCTATTGCAGGATTCAAGATCTTTAACAGATTGATAAATGAATCTTGATATGCTATTGAGAGATTAGGTAAAACCTTTAAAAGTCTGAATAATAGATAAATATGACTTAAATGTTTCAACGTAACTCAAAATATGCTGGTAAGAAAATATAGAGTTCGGACTATAATATTACAATAGGCTATAAATTCTTTATCTTCATCATATCTGTCGTACCGCTCTAAAACCTACTTTCTCTAATAAACAGTAATGCCAACAGTATTCCAATGGTGACTTTAATTTGCCAAAAAGGAATAGCAATACCTGCAATTGCCACAATAATCACAGCTTTAAGCAGTTTACTTGTTCGCTTATCTGCTTTTGACTTAAACTGGACGAGTTTCAATTGGCGATTCTCCATATCCAACAGAAAAACACCATTGTTTTCTACCACATAATCGTACTCTAAAAGTTGCCGGCGTGTACTGCGGTTGTGAGCACTTGTGGCGGTATTGCCACTCTTAACTTCTACAATGTACTTTTTACCATTTTTTGTCACAATGTAATCAGGTTGAATATCGGCATATTGAACTTCGCCATCTACCATATATTTGTGCGTGTATGCACTTTGGTAATCCACAATTCTATAACCTTTACTTTTCAGAAAGCTTTTAGCCTGAAGTTCAAGTTTATTACCACGTTCAAAACGCTTCTTAACTTTTCTTTCCTTAAAATATTCACTCAACTTGTACCTGATAATAACGGCAATTAATGCGACAATGATAAGCGTCAGAAAAAGAACAATTATGTGGTTCTGATTGGTATAGTCGAAATTTTGCATGGAGTTCTTTTATAAACTGACTGCAAAAGTAACAACACTTCTCTTAAGTACATAGAGATGGCACGGCAATCGTATTTAAAAGAGTTTTGCAGGCACTGTGGAATCCCGACTTTGGTTCCGCAGCTTGGGCACCCACCAGTTGAAGTTGATGGAATGAAATAAAGCTGTTTGAAGCGTAGCGAGTTCTTTATTTCTCATCAACAAAACAAAGGTGGGTAAGCGAGGAACCTGTCGGCGGTTTTCTTTGTTCACTTTCTTCAACTGAAGGAAGAAAGTGAAAGCCTCAGCGGCTTGAGCTGACGTTATGAGAATAAAAATTCTAAATGCGATTGTCCCAATATAGATGGTGAATTCTAATGATTAATCCTGTAAAGCATTTAACACACTATCCGCTTTTTCATACAATCCTAAATGTATATAAATTTCAGAAAGACGTTGCTGATATTTGTTGGTGGGCCGATGTTTTATTAATCTTTGGTATTGAATTAAGGCCTGATCGCAATTCATCGAATCATTTAGGCAATTAAGGTAAAGAGCATTGGCATATGCATCCAATGCTCTGGTATCATTGGGAGCTACATCAACTAAGCTCCTGAATTCATTCACAGCACGTTTATAATCTTGGTTCTGAATGTAGTTTTGACCGTAATCATATCTCATTTGGAGACTATTGGCGATCTCTTGCCTTTTCCGTTCTTTAAGCATTTCTAATCGTGCTTGAGCTGCCTTCTGTCGACTGTCTTTGCTTTTGTGGTAGTTTACTGCAATGTAGATAACCAGAAATAAAACAGCACAATAGATAATGATCCGGTAGATTTTATTGGTTCGCCTGACAAACTCTTTTTCTTTAATTTCTTCTTCGCTTTGTTGTTCTTTAAGTCGACCAATTAGTTGAGGGGAGTCGCTGCTATAAACACTTCTAGTCTCATGTTTCGGAATGGTATCGGCAACAGGTTTTCGTTCCTTTGAAAAGAATTTACGGGGTCGTTGTTTATACACCCATTTATTTAAGCCAAAACCCATGTAACCCATACGATCAAAATTAGCAACTTTATTGTTAATTCGAATACAAATAAAGCAAACGAGATTATACACTCAATATTAAAGAAAAATCTCTCTTGTTTTGATTAAATCTTACATCTCTTTACTAACTTTAAACAAAATCATTTTACCTACACACTATGTTCAAACACCTATTTCCTTTCAAAGAATCAAACCTGTATAACATTACAAGATCATGTGGTTCGAATTTTACATTATTAATGCTGACTGTTATACTTCTGAATGCCTGTAAAGGTAAATCAGCAGATACAGCTCAAGAAGTTACTTTCAATAAAAAAGTCTCAGCTTTTACTTCAGGTATTATTTCCAATGAGGCAAGTGTTCAGATTCAGTTTTCAGATAAGATAGCTGGTGTTACAGCCGGGCAGGAAGCCGACAAAGAACTACTTACCATATCACCTGATATTGATGGGCAGTTGGAGTGGCTCGATACACATACGCTTATATTTATCCCTGATGAGCGAATGCCTTCAGGCGTTCAGTATAATGTTGAAGTCAAATTATCTCATTTATTTGCAGATGAAAAAAAACCGTTTCGGTTTAGCTTTAGCACCATAGAGCAGAATTACCGCATTCAATCTTTAGGGCTTGAGCCGGATAAGGACAATGATCTGAAATCGAATATCTATCGAGGTCGTATTACTTTGGCTGATTATGCTGATAATGCTGATGTGGAAGGGATGTTAAAAGCATCGCAAGATGGCAAAGCTTTAGAAGTAGAGTGGGAGCATCAAAGCAGTGAAAAGCTACACACGTTCATGGTAACTGGAGTTCAACGTACCGAAAACAGCAGTATTCTGCTTTTAGAGTATGATGGAAAAAACATTGGTGTTGATAAGAAGGAAAATAAAGAGGTTGAAGTGCCTTCTTTAAATAATTTTAAGGTAACAGATGCACGTGTCGTTATGCAGCCCGAGCAATATGTTCTTGTTGTTTTTTCTGATCCTTTGGACGAGCAACAGAATATCAACGGACTAATTAGCATTAGCGGAGCACCAAAGCTAAAATATGTCATCGAACACAATCGTGTTAAAGTTTATCCTTCCCTTCGTTTATCAGGATCTCATAAGGTCATAATCTCCGAAGGAATCAAAAATGTTTTGGGTTATTCACATAAGGCCGAAGAAAGTTATGATATGGTGTTTGAAACACCAAAGCCCAATGTACAACTGATCGGAAAAGGAACAATCTTACCAACATCAAGTGGTCTCACATTTCCGTTTAAGGCGGTGAGTGTAAAAAGTGTGCAGGTAAGAATTATAAAGATTTTTGAAAATAATGTGGCTCATTTCTTACAAGTTAACCGTTTACAGGGACAGTATCAGTTACGCCGGGCAGGTCGATTAATTCATAAAAGTCATATCCGTCTTGACAATGATCGTTCGCTGGATTTAACACAATGGAATACTTTCTCGCTTAACCTGGCCGATCTGATCACACCTGAACCGGGTGCGATTTATCGGGTTGAGTTGAAAATCAGAAAAAAAGACAGTATTTATCCATGTGGGGAAGAAGCTGATGATGAAGCTGAAATTGAAGAGGATGGAATAAGCGAATCGGATATGGCATATTGGGATCAGCCCAGTGAATATTACAATTCCTATTGGGATGGTTATGAAGGCTATTACGATTGGAGCGAAAGGGATAATCCTTGCGCAGATATGTACTACCGAAATAAAGTTGTAAGCAGAAATATTTTAGCTTCTGATATTGGTATGATCGCTAAACAAGGATCAGATAAAGAAGTAGTGGTGGCGATCACTGATTTACGGACAACCCAACCATTAGCAGGTGTTGAGGTTGAAATTTTCAATTATCAGAATCAATCAGCCGGAAAAGCACGAACCGATAATCATGGGATGGTGAAGATACCTGTTTCACAAAAGCCATTTTTACTGATTGCTAAAAACGACAAGCAACGTGGTTACATGCGCCTCGATGATGGCAGTTCGTTATCACTTAGTCGTTTTGATGTGAGTGGACAAGTGGTTCAAAAAGGAATGAAAGGCTTTATTTATGGAGAACGAGGTGTTTGGCGGCCTGGCGATACCCTTTTTGTTTCTTTTATGCTCGAAAATAAGGGAGAACCTTTACCACAAAATCACCCTATTGTTTTCGAATGGATTAATCCGCATGGACAGACCATTAACCGTCAGGTGCAGCAACTAACGGATAAGCGTTTATATGTGTTTAAAACAAACACGGCCTCCGATGCACCAACAGGCATGTGGCGTGCGCGGGTTAAGGTAGGTGGTACTTCCTTTGAAAAAGGTATGCGTGTGGAGACCGTAAAACCTAACCGCTTAAAAATCCAATTGGATTTTGATGCTGATATGCTAATGCCGGATCAGAATGCACAAAGTACAATGACGGTTAATTGGCTGCATGGTGCGATTGCACGCAATCTAAAAGCTGATGTGAAAGTCACATTAAATCAAAGCAGAACCCAATTTAAGAGATATACTGACTTTCATTTTGATGATCCTTCAAGGCGATTTGACTCAGAAGAAACCACCATCTTTGAAGGTCGTCTGGATGAAAATGGCCAGGCAGTAGTCGATGCCTCAATTGATGTGCATGAAGCGGCGCCTGGAATGTTAAAAGCCTCTTTTATGACACGTGTGTTTGAGGAAGGAGGCGACTTTAGTGTCGATCGCTTTAGCAAGCCATATGCTCCCTATCCGGTTTTTGTTGGAGTGAAAGTCCCCAAAGGAGATAAACGTGGTATGTTACTGACAGATACAACGCACACTGTTCAGGTCGTAACTTTATCACCAGAAGGAGAACCAATGACCGTTCGTAATCTATCGTATTTCATCTATAAAGTTAGCTGGCGATGGTGGTGGGAGTCATCTGCCGATGATCTGGCGAGTTATGTTGGTACTCGTCATCAGAACCTGATCGCAAGTGGAAAAGTGCATACATCCAATGGTGAAGGCCAATTTAATTTTGATGTGAAATATCCCGAATGGGGACGCTACCTGATTCGCATTGTTGATGATAAAAATGGTCATGCTACCGGTAAAACAGTATATGTCGATTGGCCGGGTTGGGCAGGAAATAGCCGGGGTAACGATCCATCTGCTGCCAGTATGTTGGCATTCAATGCGGATAAGAAAAAGTATAATGTTGGAGAGATAGCAACCATTAGTTTTCCGGCTTCCGGGCAAGGACGTGCTTTGGTTAGCATTGAGAACGGAAACAGCGTTTTAAAAAGTTGGTGGGTTGAACCGAAAAAGGGAGAGAACCAGTTCAGTTTTGAGGTGACTCCCGATATGACACCAAATGCTTACGTACATCTAACTTTACTGCAGCCTCATGCACAAACTGTTAATAATCTTCCAATCCGAATGTATGGAGTTATTCCGCTTATTGCCGAAGATCCGGAAACACATATTTACCCTGAAGTTGATATGCCATCTGTGTTAAGGCCTGAGAAGGAAGTTAGCATTAAAGTGAGTGAGCGGGATGGACGTCCGATGACTTACACCCTGGCTGTTGTTGAAGATGGATTATTGGATTTAACCAGATTCAAAACACCGACACCGTGGTATCATTTTTATACCCGCGAGGCGTTGGGCGTAAAAACCTGGGATATTTTTGATGAGGTAATTGGTGCCTATGGTGGTAAAATAGAACAAATATTCAGTATTGGAGGAGATGGAGAAATGGATGGCAAGAAAGGTGGTAAGAAAGCCAACCGTTTTAAGCCGATGGTTCGTTTTTTTGGGCCTTTTGAACTGGCTAAAGGAGATACTGACACCCATACTTTCAGAATGCCACGTTATGTGGGCTCTGTCAGAACAATGGTTGTAGCATCATCAGGGACTGCATATGGTGAAACCGAAAAGACTACACCGGTGCGAAATCCATTAATGGTATTGGCTACTTTGCCACGAGTGCTAGGGCCAAATGAAACAGTTGATTTGCCGGTGACAGTTTTTGCCATGAAAGAAGGTATTAAAGATGTCAAAGTTAAAGTTGAAGCAAGTAATAAATTTACCCTTGAGGGAAATTCAGAGCAGCAATTGACATTTGAACAAACGGGTGAACAAGTGGCGACTTTTAAGTTAAAAGTTAATCCGAAATTGGGATTTGCTAAAATTAAAGTTATCGCCTCTTCTGCCGGAGAGAAGGCAGTTGATGAAATTGAAATAGAAGTACGTAACCCTAATCCTCCGCTCACAACAATTGAAAGTGCGGTTGTTGAAGCAGGGCAATCCATTTCGATTCCGTATCAATTACCTGGAATGGAAGGAACGAATAAAGCCACTTTGGAAGTGTCCGCTCTACCGCCATTGGATTTCGGAAGACGACTAAAATACTTGTTGCGATATCCACACGGATGTGTGGAGCAAACCACATCTGCGGCTTTCCCACAATTGTTTTTAGCTGACGTTATCCAAAATAGTGAAGTGACAGCAGCCAAAACCACGGAGAATGTAAAAGCAGCTATTAATCGACTAGCAGGTTTTATCAGATCAGATGGAGGGTTAAGTTATTGGCCTGGAGTAAGCGTATCATCAGATTGGGGCACGACTTATGCTGGCCATTTTATGCTTGAAGCAGAGAAAAAGGGCTTCAGTCTGCCAGTTGGCTTTAAAAACAAGTGGATAAAATATCAAAGAAGTAAAGCAAGGCAATGGCGACGTAACAGCTCATACAGAGGGCGTGACCTGGCTCAGGCATATCGTTTATATACTTTGGCCTTAGCAGGAGAACCAGAGCTTAGTGCGATGAACCGTATGCGTAATCAAACCGGATTATCCAATCAAGCTATATGGCGACTGGCAGCAGCTTATGCTTTGGCAGGCCATGGTCAGGTGGCGGAGGAGTTAGTGAACACCACAACAATGAGTGTTAGTAACCAGAAAGGTTATAGTTATACTTATGGTT
This sequence comes from Carboxylicivirga sp., assembly GCF_982718395.1. Classification (NCBI taxonomy): domain Bacteria; kingdom Pseudomonadati; phylum Bacteroidota; class Bacteroidia; order Marinilabiliales; family Marinilabiliaceae; genus Carboxylicivirga; species Carboxylicivirga sp. The sequence goes on along the minus strand of NZ_CEXQWX010000103.1, from coordinate 14,801 downwards.
CCGAGGAAAGAGATTTAGCCATGATTATGGAGACATTAATACTGATGAACAGGAAGTCAGATGCAGCAGAAGTGTTGCAAAGACTATCAAAACCACTTTCGAGTCAACGCTGGATGAGTACACAGACTACGGCATATTGTTTACTGGCTATCTCGAAATTTGTTGGTGATTCTGGTGTATCTGATGAGTTTAAGTTTGAGTGGCAAAGTGGCGAAGATCTTACTAAGATAGTTTCTCAATTGCCTCTTTATCAGTCTAACTTAAAAACAGATCAACAACAATCGTCTGTTAAGATTAATAATAAAACCGAGGGCATCCTTTATGCGCGAGTAATAATGGAAGGTATTCCATCAGAAGGTGATGCCACAGCTAAGGCATCTAATCTTCAATTAAACGTTGAATACCAAACTTTAAAGGGTGGAGCTGTAGATGTATCCAGACTTGAGCAGGGAACAGATTTTATGGCCATTGTGACTGTCAAAAACCCGGGTAATTTCGGTAACGTTGAAAATTTAGCTTTGACACAAATATTCCCTTCTGGTTGGGAAATCCGAAATACCCGAATGGAAAATGTACAATCAGCACATGAATTAAGTATTCCGGATTACAGAGATATTCGCGATGATCGTGTATATTCTTATTTTGACCTGAGCAGAGGCAAGCATAAGAAATTCGTTGTCCTGTTAAATGCAACCTATACTGGAAAATATTATTTACCATCAATCAGTTGTGAGGCCATGTATGATAACGCAGTGTCAGCACGTCAGCCCGGCCAATGGGTTGAAGTAGTTAAAGCAGGAATATAAACACTGATTATTTATCAGAAAAACAAAGTTATCTGCAACATTTTTCAGATAACTTTGTTTTTAATATCCTTTTGCTCAAAAGAAATCATTCATTCGTCTAAGAAATTGATTCGTTCATCAACTCAATCAAGCAGTTGGCTTTTGTATGATGGATATATATTATTTTTAATTATTGAATTAAACCTTGCTGATAATCATGGGCTTATTAAACGGACTATTAGGACATGCGGGGGAAACTTCAGTAGAAAATCTTCAGAAGGAGTTCCAACCTCTATTGGTAGATGGTGAAGTTTTAGAGAAAGCATATAAGGTGATAAGAGATATGTGGGTTTTTACCAATATGCGATTAATCTTGGTTGATAAACAGGGCTTGACCGGAAAGAAAGTAGATTATCAAAGTATCCCTTACAAGTCAATTGTTCGTTTCAGTAAAGAAAGTACCGGGCTTTTTGATCTTGATGCGGAGTTGAAAATATGGCTTTCAGGCATGAGTGAGCCAATTATTAAAGAGTTCAGCAAAAAAGCTAATGTAAACGAAGTTTATCAACTTTTGGGAAAGTACATTTTACTATAAGATAACCAACCTAAAACATGAGAAAATGTCAAAGCAAAAGAGAACGCAAAGAACTATCTACGTAGATAATGCCAAAGAGCGATTTATGAAGGCGACCTATATGGATAAATTGAAAGATGTTGGTTTGTTTCTATTGGTTGCTGGTGTTTTAACCTGGCTCATATTAGGCGTTTTTTAATAAAGCATGCAAAAGTAGTTTTTAAACACCTTGTTTTAACAAAAGTTATAGTATACAGACGCTTGCTTTATTGATTATATGTTAGTTTTGTGCGAAAAGCAACAAGTAACATATGATTCAAAGGTTGATTCTTCAAATTCTGGATTGGTTTTATAAATTCTTCAAGCTCTATTTACCGAGGCAAACATTTAATTATGCAGCTTGTGGAGGAGCCAATACAGCATTTGATATTTTCCTCTATTTTTTCACTTATAACTTTATACTTCAAAAACAGATTGTACACTTTGGCTTTGTTGCCATAAGTGCTCACATTGCAGCATTTATTTTCGTATTCCCAATAACGTTTATAACAGGTTTTTTGCTGTCTAAGTATATTACTTTTACCGATTCTAATTTAAGAGGTCGTGTTCAGTTATTTCGTTATGGCCTTACTGTATTAGGTAGTATTATTCTGAACTATGTATTACTAAAACTATTTGTAGAAGTTGCCGGTTTTTACCCGACTTTTTCCAAAGTGTTGACGACCATTGTAGTAATAGGATACAGTTATGTGTGCCAAAAGTACTTTACTTTTAAAATTAAAATTCACGAAACACCCTAAGAATCTTTCTCGATTTCCACGTTAAGATTAATTAACGATTTTTTTCTTCAAATCACTAAACTTTCCTGTTGATGGGATGTTCTCATGGAAAAGCAAAATAAACCATGGAGAACAACATTAATCTACCCCGCAATAGCAAGAAGCGAATTGTTATAATTGGTGCCGGATTTGCCGGTTTAAAACTCGCCAGAAAGCTTAGTGGATCACCCTATCAGGTTGTCGTTATTGATAAGCAAAACTTCCATCAGTTTCAACCCTTATTTTACCAGGTGGCGGCTTCAGGTATTGAACCCAGTTCCATCTCATTTCCGGTTCGAAAGATTTTTCAAACCCATAGTAACCTTCACTTCCGAAATACAGAATTGTTATCGGTTGATACAGATAATCAATTTGTTATTACGCGTGCAGGCGAGATTCATTACGATTACCTCGTTTTAGCCAATGGAGTTAACACAAATTATTTTGGCTCGCATAATCTGGAGAAGAGCAGTTTGCCAATGAAAAGTACAGCTGAGGCAATAAATTTGCGTAATCGTATTTTATCCTCCTTTGAGAAAGCTAACCTGACAGAAGATCAGGAAGAACAGGCCAGACTAATGTCAGTTGTAATTGTTGGGGGAGGTCCAACAGGAGTTGAATTGGCAGGTGCTATAGCCGAAATGCGTCGTTATGTATTACCTAAAGATTATCCTGAACTGGATTTTAGTAAGATGAAAATCCGGCTTTATGAGGCATCTCCACGCATCCTGAATGGCATGTCAGATAATGCTGGCAAGAAAGCTTTAAAGTTTCTGGATAAGCTTGGTGTTGAGGTGCATCTTAATACCCGTATTGATGATTATGAAGATGATAAGGTAACCCTATCCAATGGTCAGATGCTTTACGCGCGTAATTTGATCTGGACGGCTGGCGTCAGTGGTCAGCAAACAAAAGGATTGGCCAGAGAACTATATGTCCGAGGCAACCGGATTGCTGTTGATGAATTTAATCATGTTAAGGGTTATGAAAATGTATTTGCCATTGGAGATGCCTGTTATCTTGATGGAGACAAGAACTATTCCAATGGTCATCCGCAAGTAGCACAAGTTGCCATTCAGCAAGCTTTGAACCTGGCTCGTAATTTAACAGCTAGCCATCAATGGAGAGCTTTTAAATATGTCGATAAAGGTAGCCTGGCAACAATTGGTCGTAATATGGCTGTGGCCGATCTGCCTGGTTTCAGATTCTCTGGTGTGTTTGCCTGGTTCTTATGGTTGTTTGTTCACTTGATGGCTATAGTTGGTGTTAAAAATCGATTTTTTGTATTTGTAAATTGGGCGCAGAGTTATTTCTCACGCGACCAGTCTTTACGTATTCTTATTTCACCTTATAGAAGAAGCAAACTGGAGGCATAAATGTACTGCAGACCTTTTCCAAACTTAAACTTTGGGGGAGGTCTGTAAATATAAATTAATCCTATGGAGCAATATCAGATTATCGTCCGAAATTACCGAGGTTGGTTGAAATACTAAAGTGGTTGGAAGATCCGGCCAGGTGATATCGGGCAGAACCATAGGCAAAATGAAATTTATAAACCCTGAATCCAAATCCCCATGAGAATCCGGACGTAGACATTTTTTCAGAAATACCTAACTCTTGTCTACGACGATGATTATATCCGATTGCCACATAAAAATTATCAGAAGGAACTAATTCCAAGCCAATTATCATATGTCGCATAAGCTGATCAAAGGCATTCTTATCATTGCCAGCTCCTTCAATTACATCGCCGTTGCCATCTTCCACTTTGTATTTCATTTTCCAGTCAAACAGATCCTGAGCTGTTAGAGAAAACCGAAAAGGGGCATGAGCAAGTTTTTTGCTGATACCAATCTGTAGATCGGTAGGTAATGGTTCATAAGTGTCGTTGTAGGTCGTAATCTGCGAGCCAATATTCTTTAGCGTCATACCAGCGGAGAATAATTTATTCTCAGAATGATAGAGGATACCAACATCTGCAGCCAGTCCAAATGAATTATATTGTTCCAGGTTGGAGATAATTGGTTTCACAGAAATCCCAGCCCTGAGTTTTGGTGAAAGTACTTTCGAGTAACTAAGATTGATAGCATATTCAGCGGCAGAAAAGGTACCGTTCAGGTTTCCATTTTCATCTGCTCGATCAAATGTTCCATAATTAATAGCGTGTATGCTCACGCCAAATGTACCAATGTTTTCAAGGTGATGTGCATAACCGGCATAAGTCATCTTGATATCACTAACATACGGCACGTAATTGAAAGTTAGTGACTTATTAAGGTCGGATGAGAGATTAGCCGGGTTATGAAAAACAAGACTGACGTCATTGATATTCATCCCAACCTGATTACCTCCTAAAGCTCCAACGCGTGCAGAATTAGTGAGGTTAAGAAAATCATAGGTGTTACTACCAGCCTGCTGTGCATGCAGTCCAGCTTTGAAGATCAGCGCGATTAAAATGAGTATTATGACTGTTTTTTTCTTCATCGTAAGTACTAAAACGGTAAAAGCATCAAAATAGTGTACTAAAGCCTATCATTTATCAAAGATGGGTTTGAGGCCTTCCACCACATCAAAGGCGGCCGGACAAATGAATGTATTTTTGTAGGTTAATACGGTGATCTGATAAAAACGTTTTCGGTCAGTATGTGGATATTCTCTGCAGGCCTTGGGACGAGCTTCGTATACCATGCAATAATTATCCGGCATTAAGAAGGGGCAGGGGGTTTCTCTGAAAACATAATCGCCATCACCATCCAATAATAGATATTGGTCAATTACTTCTTTGGGTTTCATGCGCAGATGATTGGCAATGCGATCAATGTCCCTGTCCATTACAATCGGACTAATTGATTTGCAGCAGTTGGCGCATTCTAAACAATCGGTGTATTCAAATACCTTATTATGCAGGTATTGTGCTTCATCATCCAGGTTACGTGGACGTTTTTTCTTTAATTTGGCCAGAAAAGTCTTATTTTCTTTTGCTTTGTTTCGAGCTTCCTGATCCAGTTTCTCTCTGTCAAACACCACGTCGTCGAACTTTTAATTGTGAAACAAAAACACCGCTGATGACCACAGCAATTCCAATCATCATTTGAAACGACAATATCTCTCCAAGCACCCACCAGGCAATAATAGCCGTAAAAACGGGTATCATATTAACAAACACATTGGCTTTGGTGATACCAATTTTTCGCATGCCATATGTGAAGAAAATAAAGGCCAGCGAAGAGCCCACAACAGCCAAGGAAAGAACCGCATATATCGCTTGAAGTGTTATGGGTCTTTGCCCCAATGTTGGTAAGTCAAACGCAATAAATAATGGTAGAAAATAAATCAGACCGATAGCATTTTGAAATGTGATAATGCTAACAGTATTGTAACGGGCAGGAATTTTTCTTAAAACAACTGAATAGCCCATAGCAGCAAATACCGCTAAAAATACCAGTAAAATACCTTTGAGCGGTGCCACCAATGTAAAGTCATCCTTGAAAATCAGTAAAAGAACACCAGTAAATGATATAAAAATGCCAGCTATATTGGCCCGGCTTATTCGGCTTTTAAAGAATAATTTGTCAGTAATAGGAGCAAATATCGGGATGGTAGAAACGATGACCGCACCAACTGTAGATGACACCAACTCAAGACCAAAACTTTCACCCATGAAATACAGAAAAGGTTCAAAAAAAGCTAAAAGCATAAACCATTTAAGATCTTTTTTATGTATGACTACCAACTGGCCCAACGGCTTTAGAATCAACATCATTAAACCAGCGCTGATGATTAATCTTAAAACCAGAATCGTTAAAGGTGTAAACGATACAAATGCTTGCTTAATCCATATGAAAGAAAAAGCCCAACATATCATTGATAGCACCATACTACCCAGTACCTTAATGCGCTCTGACATAGAATTGATTTTAATGGCGCAAAGGTAATAAAAGCTGTAAGCCGACAGTAACCAACGAATAGCTTTTTAAGAAGAAACCAGTATCTGGTATTTTCTTAATAAACCTGGTAATTGGTCTTGTGAGAATTTTGCCTTGACGATGTTGTTTCTTTCCGGGTCGATGATGAAATTGTAGCAATTTGATAAATCTACTTTTGAGAGATTCGTTTGATTAAACAAGGCATTGTTGAAATCGCAATTTTGAAACTTGGTTTTAGTCAGGTCGCACTCAGCAAAATCAACTTCGTGTAGAGGGCAATTTATGAAGCTGCTGCCTTTTAAGTTACGCTGATAAAATGATGCCAATCGTAATTGACAGTTTTCAAAATTGGCAGAGAAAAAATGAGAGTTGCATTCGTTAAACTGAAGACCTAATAGTTTGCAATCTTTAAATCGCACATCCCGGAAGATAGCGTTGGAAATATTGGCATTGCTCAAGTCACAGTTAATAAATTGACAATCGGTAAACTGATATTCAGAAATGTCTGTTTCGACAAAGGAACAATTGGAGAAGAGGCAATTATCGTATTCGCCAGTAACTAATTCTTCCTGTGAGAAGTCAACACTTGAATAATCTTGTTCTTCAAAATAGGGTTTAATCATCATCTTCTAAACTAAATATTTCTTCAACGGGTACTTCAAAAAATCGTGCAAATTTAAGTGCAAGAACTGTTGAAGGTACAAATTTTCCTTTTTCAATGGTATTTATTGATTGCCTTGAAACGCCAATGGCTTCAGCTAATTGGGCCTGAGTCACATCTTTGATGGCTCGATGAACTTTTAGTCTGTTTTTCATTCGGCATATTTAATTTTTCTGGTATAAGCATAAACAACAATGTAAATGATAAATTGAAGCTGAAGAACTGACAAAGCTTCAAAATCACCAAAGAAATTAAGAGGCTTAAGGATGAAATAAAACAACCAGCTAAATACCACTGCCTTGATCAGCGAATTAGCTCTTAGTTGGCTCAAAAATTCGTCTTCAATTCTTTCTTTTGACAACACATATACAAGCAGTCCGCTAATCGAACAAATTAACGCTATATAAGATAATTGTTTTTGCTCTTCTTCTGAAAAGATAAGACCATTATTAATATTCTTCCAGGCTTGCATGTCATCCTCGTATTTTACCGTTATATCATCATATTCGTTGTAGCCGGAAACAAAACCACTCATAAAGTGGTCAACGCTTCCAATAAATGATATTATAATGGAAATGATAAAAATAGCGATGCCTATTTTTCGCATAAAGTGGGGTAGGTAAGTTTTCATACTTTATTGTTTTTGTAATTTATTTACGACCAAAAGTAAAGTAAACTTTACAATTAATCAAATTTAAATGACAAAATGTGAAAAAAGGAAAAGATCGAAGTTAATACCGGTAATGTTATAAGCATAAAAAAGGCAGAACCTCAATTGAAGTTCTGCCTGATTATTTTCTTATATGATATTCTATTTCAAGAACATATCAGAGAATTCCTGTTCGAAGAAGAATTCTTCATTGCCAAATGCTGGCTTTAAATCATCCATCCAAACAGCTTTATCATCATATTTAGCAAAGAAAGGACGTGCCACCCAATCACTTTCACGACCTTGGATAAATTCAAGAGCGAATGCTTTCTCTCCTTTAATTTCAGTTACACCAACTACTCTTACTTTACCTGGCGTACATGACATACTAGGTCCGCGTACCGTTCGGCAAATACCACTTACGCTTTGATAGGCTTTTTGGAAGATTTGCCATGCATCAACCAAAGAAACACCAACGTATTGTTGAGCACCTGTATCACGGGCAATAAACATGTAGTAAGGAATCAAACCTAAACTAACTTGCTTTTGCCACATGGTTGACCAAATTTCTGGCTTGGCATTGATATTATTTAATAATGGTGACTGGGTACGAATCTGTGCTCCTGTTGCTTTAATCTTCTTAATAGCTTCCTGTACCGCTTCAGTCTCCAGTTCACGATAGTGATTAAAGTGAGCCATAAATGCCAGTGTGATTCCGGCATCTGTTACTTTTTTGAAAGCTCCAAGAACTTCATCTGCATCGCTGTCAGTTAAGTAGCGATATGGCCAGAAACCTAATGTTTTTGATCCGATACGGATGTTCTTCAGGTGTGGAATATTAGCTTCAACCAGCGCTGTTAAATAGCTGTCGAGCATTTTACCTTTCATAACCATTGGGTCACCACCGGTAATAAGAAGGTCGGTAATCTCAGGATGTTGTTTCAGGTACTCGATCACATAATCAATTTCCTTCATGGCGAACTTCATCTCATCCATGTTGGTAAACTGTGGCCAGCGGAAACAGAATGTACAATAGGCGTGACATGTTTGTCCCTGTGCTGGGAAGAATAACATGGTTTCGTTATACTTATGCTGAACACCAGTCAGTTTTACACCATTCAACTCAGGAACATTGTATTCCATCTGTCCCGCCGGATGCGGATTAAGCTTTTCGCGAATCTTATTAGCTTCTTCTTTTATGGTTGCTTTATCGGCACCGCTCTTCAAAACTTCAGCCATATGGTTGAAATCTTCTTCTTCGAGCATTCCTTTTTGAGGGAAGTTTAATATGAAGATGGGATCATCCTTATAGTTGTCCCAATCTATCAATTCGTCAACAACATAGCTGTTTGTTTTGAAAGGTAATACAGCTCCAACCACTTCAATGTTGAAAATATCTTCCTCTGAAAGCCTTGCTATTTGTGGAATTTGTCGATAATTGTGCAGCGCATAAATTTTATACTTCATAAGCATTCTCCTTTTTATTGATTCGGCAAATTTTGTGCGAAATCATTTGATTATTATCCAAAACCGGTCATTTTTGAGAGTTGCTAACCTCCATTCCCACAGCAACATGACCGAAAGTCCTGGTGTGATTATCATTACAAATGATGTGCCGCAAAAGTACAAAATTTAAAATTTAAATCAAAATCATTGGACTTTCAATTGGTAATCTATGAAATATCAAATGTGTCAGCTACTTACGTGTAGTTATAAATTTAAATTATTAATGGCGCTTTCAATATTAAGAATTTTTAACGTATGAGCTCATTTCGGTTTATATCGAGCTTCAGGAATACGAACAGTAACATTGTAAATCCCCATAAGGATGATCCGCCGTAACTAAAAAAAGGTAAGGGGATACCAATTACTGGTGCCAGGCCAATTGTCATTCCAATATTAATTGCAAAATGGAAGAAGAAAATAGCGGCCACTCCATAGCCATAAACACGACTAAAAATTGAATGCTGCTTTTCAGCCAGATAAATTAAACGCATGAGCAAAGCCAGAAATAAAACAACTACGACAGAGGACCCGACGAAGCCCCATTCTTCACCAACTGTGCAGTAAATAAAGTCAGTTGATTGCTCAGGAACAAAGTTAAATTTTGTCTGAGTTCCTTCTAAATAACCTTTCCCGGTTAAACCACCTGATCCTATGGCAATTTTGGATTGATTAACATTATATCCGGCGCCCAAAGGATCTTTTTCAAGTCCCAGAAGAACATTGATACGGGTGCGTTGGTAATGAGATAAAACATCTTCAAAGAAATAATCGGCCGAAATGGTCAGAATGATCGCACTCCATAATATCAATAAATAGGTAGGAACAAATTTATTGATACGTTTTGAAATCGTATTGTATAACAGGTAAATGCTACAAACAGCTACAGACGGAAGGATGACATACTCAAATGCAATGTTTATCCCACTATATTGATAGGCAGCGTAGCTTAATCCCAGAATTATACTGCCGGTAATTATACCTGTAATCAGTTCCTTTCTCGCGCCTTTGAAATATAATATGACCAATACACTAACCACAATCATTCCTATAATAGTGGCATTGGGGACCATTAAGGTTAGTGTTGCCACAATACCTGCAATAACGCCAAAAGTGAGGATATAACCGGTTAAGCCTTCACGATAAAAAACTATAATAAAAATGGTATATACCAGTGCCGAACCTGTATCATTCTGAAGCAATATCAAAAGCATTGGAAAAGCAACAACAGCCCCGGCTTTTAGGAAGTCGGAAAACTTACTGAAACTAAAGCCATAACGACTCAGTGCCCTTGCAACGGCCAGGTTAGTTGCCATTTTCGAAAGCTCGGCAGGCTGGAAACGGATTGGACCTATTTCGAACCACGATTTAGCTCCGTTAATCTCTTTACCAAATAAGAGAACCACAACCAGTAATAAGATTGTAAATCCGTAGAAAATATATGAAAACTCGACATAGAACTTACTATCTGTAATCAATATCATGCCTACAAAAAATAGGGAAAAGCCAATCCATACCAACTGTTTGAAATACTCCTTGTCGGTATCAAAAAAGATCGGATTTTCAGGATTAAAGTTGGCAGCATAGATGTTAAACCAGCCGAAAATGACTAGTAAGCTGTATAATCCCACTGTAATCCAGTCGATACTTTTATTGTAGTTCCTGTTTGGCATTGATTAAGTCTCCTTCTAACATGCGTTTTTCAATCCATTTTCTGTACGGCGTAGAAATTGTATCAGTTAAATATTTCTCAACCATTAAACTGGCTATAGGTGCTCCCCATGTTGCACCAAATCCACCATTCTCAACATAAACAGCAATAGCGATCTGAGGATCGTCTTTAGGTGCAAATGCGATAAAGATTGAGTGATCATCTCCATGTGGGTTTTGAGCCGTTCCCGTTTTCCCACAGATGCTGATACCTGGTATTTGAGCAATACGGGCTGTACTCCCTTCGCCACCCCAGACAGCCAGTTCCATACCATTAACAATCGGTGCAAAGTGCTGTAAATTTATACCAGTTTCATGTATCTCAATAAATCGATCATCTAGCTGGTTATCTTCAATATTCTTAATGATATGTGGTGTTAAAAAGTGGCCTCTGTTGGCCAGCATAGCTGCCATGTTAGCCATTTGTAATGGAGTAGTCAATATCTCGCCTTGACCAATGGATAAAGAGATAACAGTTAGTGAACTCCAGCTTTTCTTATACACTCTGTCAAACCAATCGGCATTAGGAATAAACCCTCTGCTTTCATTATGAAAGTCAGCTCCTAACTTATAGCCAAATCCAAACTTGACCGCATAGTCTTTCCAAACATTGAAGCCCTCCTGTATACTTTCGTATTTCGGATTATCCAGTATATCTCTGAATTCATAGCAATAGTAAGCGTTACATGAATGCTGAATCGATTGTGATAAATTTAATGGCGAATCATGAAGGTGACAGCCTACCGATAAACCTCTGGCAAAATAACCCATAAAACATTCGTGAGTCGTGTAGGGTTTTAATGTACCCTCCTGCAGACCAATAAGTGCATTTATTGTTTTAAAAGTAGAACCTGGTGGATATGAAGATTGGATGGCCCGATTTAATAAAGGTTTCAATGAATCGGTCAACAATACCGGGAAATTCTTTGAGCGGTCGCGGCCAATCAATAGTGAAGGATCGTAATTGGGGGCGGATATCAGAGTTAAAATTTCGCCGGTTGAAGGTTCGATGGCAACAATACTTCCAATCTTGTTCTGCATCAACTGTTCACCATATTGCTGTAATTCAATATCCAGTGAGAGCGTAATGTTTTTTCCGGCAATGGCAGCAGTGTCATGGCGTCCTTCTCTGAAAGCACCTTTTTCACGGCCATGCACGTCAACCATCATGTACTTAACACCTTTTTTGCCGCGTAATTCATTTTCGTAGGTCTGCTCAATACCGCTAATGCCAACATAGTCACCTTGCGAATAGTATTTATCTTTTTTGAGTTTGCCTTCGCTAATTTCACCTACATAACCTAATACATGAGCTGATGACGGATATTCATATTTCCGAAGTGTACGGCCCTGAACAAAAAAGCCTTTAAACTTGTATAATTTTTCCTGGAAGCTACCATATTGCTCGGCTGAAAGCTGTTTCATAAAAACAGAAGGCTTGTAAGTCGATATCTTTCTGGAACGAATATCCTCCCTCATTTTTACGAAACGATCACGTAATTGCTCAATACTTAAATCCAGTGATTCGCAAAAGTCAATTGAATCGAAAGCAACGATATCGCGAGGCACTACCATCACATCGTATACTGCCTGATTTGAAACCAGTAACTTTCCATTTCGGTCATAGACTAAACCCCTTGAAGGATATTGAGTCACTGTCCTTCGTGTATTACTTACGGCCGAACTGCTATAAGAGGTATCGTACACTTGCAGAATAAAGAGTTTGACGATAAAAATCAAACCTAAACTTACTATTATAGTGGCTATCAGTAATGTACGGTTGTTAATGCCTCCCACAATCTACCTCCCTTGTTTTTTACCTTGACTAAATAGTTGTGCCACCACTATCAGCAGTATTGTAAAAACAGTGCTGCTAACTGCTCTTAATAGTGTTGAAAAGAAATGTGTTATCGAAAAAACTTCAATAAAAAACAGAAAAAGATGGTGTGCAAATGCAAGTATAACGCAATATCGTAAAAACCATGCTATGCCGTAGAAACCCATTGTTGGAATGGTGCCGGGCTGATATTCTTCCCGAGGTGCAATCAGACGCAAAACATATGGGCGAAGAAAACTCATAAAGACAGTTGCTGACGCATGCATTCCCGGAGTGTTACTAAAGATATCAATGACCATCCCTGATGAAAATCCAAGAAGCAGGAGCAACCATCCGGGCGTTTCAAAAGGCAGTGTGATGATAAACAAGATGTACAAATACGGATTGACATAACCACTCAATTGTATATTGTTTAGCACCAATACTTGAATTAGCGTAAAAAAGATGAAATTAAACAGATATCGTGGCAGGTAATTAATCATTTACAGTCTCCTTTTCCAAATTAATTTGTTCGTTTCTTGTTGTATGACCAATTACTTCTACAAAAGCAAGGTTTTTAAAATCAACTGATAACTTCACGCGAATGCGATAAAAACTAGCCCCTTTCTCTAATTCAACATTTTCAACGTTGCCAAGTAAAATCCCTTCAGGAAAGATGGAAGAGTAACCACTACTGATGACCAGATCTCCAGCTTTGACATTGGCATGTCTGGGGATATCCAAAAGGTAAACGTGTTGGTATGAACTGCCGTCCCATTCCAGCGAGCCAAAGAAGCCAGATTCTTTAAGTTTAGCTGAAATTTTAAGGCGGGTATTAATTATTGAGATAACTGTTGAATAGTGATCAGATACATTTTTAACAATTCCCACTGCACCTTTATTCGAAATAACACCCATCTCAGGCTCGATGCCATTTAACCGGCCTTTATTAAGAGTCAGGTAATTGAAACGACGGTTGGTTGAATTGTTGATAACCCGTGCTGTGCGATAAATATATTCCTGTTTGCTGATCGTATCGTTCACTAGATTAAAATAATCTTGTGAAGCTCTGAATGATTCCGGTAATCGACTTCGCAGATAAGCATTTTCGCGCGCTAAATCTTCATTAATCTCTCTTAACATCAGATACTCTGTACTGGTATTGTAGCGTTTGTAAATACTTCCTGTAATACCGTTGGATGATGAAAGGAAAGTGGAGCGCTGATAGGCATTGTAGTTAAGAACAAGCAAAAGAGAAACCACTTCAATAATAAGAAAAAGAATGACAAAATGGTATTTGACAATAAAGCGAATAAAGTTTCTCATTACTTCGGCTCCTGTTGTTATTTACTTGGTAAAAATGTTCTCGACTCCACTTGAACAACTGCGTAACAGTCTAACGAGCGAAGTCGAGATTTATTTTTATAGCAGGCTCTCGCCTGACTATGGAATCAAATATGGTAAAATGCGATGGCGGTTCTTAAGAGCAATTCCAGTACCTCGCGCCACAGCATGCAATGGATCTTCCGCAATATGGAATGGGATATTGATCTTATCTGATAAGCGCTTATCTAGACCACGTAGCAAAGCACCACCACCAGCTAAGAAAATACCATTCTTAACAATATCGCTATACAGCTCAGGAGGAGTTTGCTCCAAAGCAGACAACACGGCTGTTTCAATCTTTGAAATAGATTTCTCAAGACAATGTGAAATTTCCTGATACGATACAGGTACTTCAATTGGTAAAGCCGTCATCTGGTTTGGACCCTGAACGATGAAATCCGTAGGTGGCTCTTCGAGTTCCGGCAAAGCAGAACCTACCTGAATCTTAATTTCCTCAGCAGTACGCTCACCAACTTTAATATTATGCTGACGACGCATGTATTCCATAATATCAGCTGTTAAATCATCACCGGCAATGCGGATGGACTTATTCGTCACAATACCACCCAGAGAAATAACCGCAATCTCAGTTGTACCTCCACCTATGTCAACCACCATGTTACCTTCCGGAGCCTCTACATCCAGACCAATACCTAAAGCCGCAGCCATTGGCTCATAAATCATCAGCACCTCGCGACCACCGGCATGTTCTGCCGAGTCACGTACAGCACGAATCTCAACTTCTGTACTTCCTGAAGGAATGCACACTACCAGCGATAAAGAAGGAGAGAATAATTTTGGCTTTTGATTAATCATCTTAATCATGCCACGTATCATTTGCTCTGCAGCGTTAAAGTCGGCAATTACACCATCGCGTAAAGGGCGGATAGTATAAATATTATCGTGTGTTTTACCGTGCATCTGGCGAGCTTTCTCTCCAATAGCTTCCAGTTTGTCAGTTTTGCGGTTCAGC